>JAGMEL010000334.1 GCA_023128195.1 Caldifarciminota bacterium
TGTAGACTTATCCATGTTTTATTTACAGTGCCAGAACCCATCTTCTGTCCAGTAAATACATTATGGCATAGTAAAAATAAAATAAAATCTAAAGTGCCAAGTAGTAATAATATAATAATAATATCATAAGCTTCCTATTCAGTACAATATATTTTATTTTTCATTTGTCAAGACATTAAAGTTATTTTGACTGATCAAGAATATTTTTTCTTCCAATAATTAATATCATCAATTTTACTGTACATAAAAATCAGGTTCTTCTCAAATGAGATCTACTCAACCCCAATTCACCCCCTTAATGTAAAATGTTTAGATTTGACCCCAATTCCCGGTTTGACCCCAATTAGCTCCTCTTAACCGTATTTTATTACTATTTTCACTAAAGTCAAGCATATTATGGGGGTCATGGATTTTGATGAATATAACGGCTTGATTCTAAAAAATAACTGTCTTTCTCAACTACAATTGATTTATGCATCCTCTAAAACAAGCAGAAACTATGATAGACAATAAAAAACAATTCCAGTAGCAACATGAAAACTATTGACAATTTCAATAGGATGTCCCCAATTTGGACCAATTTCGATGGGTAGCCATTATTCCAATATCCCAACTCCGTTACTCTTTTTCTATATGTAAATTGGTTTGCCGCAGTTCATTAATTTCTTTTTCAATATCCAGTACTTTAAGTTTCAGATCAAACAAATATAGTGTGTGTAAGAAAACAAAGACTGCCAGTGCAACATAAACATTTCTCATCGCAAAAAAAAATGCAATGTAGGCGACGAATAAACATGTTACGAATTTAATTATTTCTTTAGAAATTGAACGCTTTCTCTTTATTGACTTCATGATTATCTCCTTCCTTGCTTATTAAATAATAGTCGCAAATCATCCCTTGTGCGATTGCTTAAGAATCCCTTTGTCATGGTTCATCAGGGAAAATTACTTAACCAATCAAAAGCCTGACCTGCCCATTGTGATCCATAATAACCACCAAGACCGGCACCTACAAATCCACCAGCTATTGCTCCCAAGGGGCCGGCAAGCCCGCCCACTGCGGCGCCAAGAAGACCTCCATAATATCCGCCTAGCGCACCGCCACCGACTCCACATATCCAACTTGCTACCGCGTGTTGGTTTCGTCCCAGCGGATCCACATAACAAAGTGGATTGTTCATACAATACATATAACCATTCAATTGATGAGTGTAAGCTATGTATCTATGCATTGGTATATTTACTCCAGGATATTTAGATATCACAGCATTCTGTAGATTATTGTATGCGCGATTTTGTTTTTTTAACTTTGTGCGATAGTCCTTAATATTTCTGGGTGCTTGAGATGAATATTTAAACATGTAATTATCCCAGGACATATATTTTTCATAGCTCAATAACCGCTCATCATCTGGTAGATTTGACCAGCTATCTAAGGTCATAAACCTGCCGATCTGTGGGTCATAGTAGCGCTGGCAAAAGTAATTGAGATTCATTTCGGAATCAAACTCCTTACCTGTAAACCCATGGGTGTTATTAGATCCTGCGGTCATTTCTCCAAAAGGATAATATGTAGCGCTCCAGACTGTTGAACCTCTCTCATCAGTCATTTTTCTCGGTGAACCCAAAGCATCACAGTGATACCAATGCGTATCAGCGCCCGCAACCTTGGCAATATGCCTGCCTCCTGCATAAATATACCGTGCCAGTACCGATCCATTTGGCGCATACTCAGCTATTGGATTAATGCCATTATACACATAATATATTGTATAGTCTGATGTCATACCATCACCCAGTGGCGTAGATTCTCCATATCCATTTATCTCACCACCAAAGGTCTCTCGTGTGCCCGGGAAGACATCAGTGGCGGATGAACCGCCCTGGAATAGGGTATCAAGGTTAGGAGGTTGAGAAGGTGCGAAGGTTGCTATAGTGTAGCGGATAACATCGGGATTGTTGATGAGCGATTTGGAGATTTTCACTTTTATTATTCCTGAGGGACCCGGGGTTTTCACCACCAGCATGCCAAAAGGCATGGAGACCTTAGCACCATTTGTTTGGTAAATACCATAATCATTGTCTCCCGCATACACACAATACTCCCAAGCTGCTTGTTTAGACACTTTTGTCAAGGTATCCTCTGGTAATGTAAGTCTACCTGAATTTGCGATTGTGTCAATATCTAAGGTTATAAAAACTTTTACCTTGCCTGTTATATTAAACAGATGCTTGTTGACTATGGTAAAGGTCAAATAATTCGGAGTGTTTTTTACATAGATTTTTTCAATATCTCTACTTTTGTTATATACACTATCAAGACCCCGTGATTTTATACCCAGGTCATTTGAACTATCAAAAAATAATGAACCAAATTCACCACTATTACCACCCTTTTCTTTATTATAATAATGTTTTTTTACTCTTAAGCCCGAGGCATTATACGCAAACTCAACTGTTTTTCCACCCTTTTTAT
>JAGMEL010000335.1 GCA_023128195.1 Caldifarciminota bacterium
TGCAAAGAATTTTAAAAAGAAAGGGACTGGTTAGAAAATTAGCTTCAGCTGAAACATTAGGAAGCACTTCAATCATCTGCACTGATAAAACAGCAACCTTAACTGAAGGGAAAATGATAGTTTCTGATGTGATAACAGCGAATCAAATTCTGCAGAAGAAGCAAGGTAAAGAAACAGAACTTTTGCCTTTAAAGATTGCCTCTTTTACTTCTGAGGCATTTATTGAAAATCCTAAAGATTCGAAAGAAGAGTGGATTTTCAGAGGAAGGCCTACTGACAAGGCTCTTCTTAAAGCTGGTATTGAAAAAGGAATTAAAGCTTATGGATTAAATTTTCGCAAAAGCAAAATAGCTGAAATTCCTTTTAATCCAGTCAATAAATTTGTTGGAGCAGTGATCCAGAAAAAAGATGGCAAGTTCTTATATATTTCTGGTGCGCCAGAAAGAGTTTTAGATTGTTCTCAATTCGTTGAATTAAAGGGCAAGAAACTAGAATTAACTGAAAAAAGATTAGAAGCTATTAATGAACAATTAAACAAACTAACTGGAGCAGGATTAAGAACAGTGGCATCAAGCTATAAGAGAATTCAGAACGCTGATTTAATAGCTGAAAATCCAGAAAAAGAAGCTCACAGCCTCATTTTTGCTGGTTTTATCACCATAAAAGACCCTTTAAGAAAAGACGTGAAAAAAGCAATCAGTGTTTGCAAGCAAGCAGGGATAAGGACAATTATTGTTACTGGTGATCATAAGTTAACAGCAAAAGCAGTGGCTCGTGAACTGGGTTTTCAAGTAAAAGAAGAAAATATTTTAGAAGGAAAAGAACTAGATAAACTTTCAGATGAAAAATTTAAAGAAATTCTAACAAAAATTAAAATTTATGCCCGTGTTGAACCAAAGCATAAAACAAGAATTGTTGAGGCCTGGCAGGAAAAAGGAGAAGTTGTAGCAATGACAGGAGATGGTATTAATGATGCTCCGGCATTGAAAAGCGCTGATATCGGCATTGCCATGGGTATAACAGGCACTGATGTTTCAAAAGAGGCATCAGATATGATACTACTTGATGACAACTTTGCTACAATCGTCAGGGCAGTAAAAGAAGGAAGGCGAATATTCGACAATATCCGTAAGTTCATAAAATACACAATGACCAGTAATGCTGGTGAAATATGGACGATATTTCTCGCACCTTTTCTCGGACTTCCAATTCCTCTTTTACCAATACATATACTGTGGATTAATCTTGTAACTGATGGGTTACCAGGACTTGCCCTGACTGCAGAGCCCGAGGAAAAAGGGATAATGAAAAGGCAACCAAGACACCCTAAGGAGAGCATATTTGCGCACAGCCTTGGTCTGGATATTATCTGGGTAGGTCTTTTAATGGGCGGTGTCTCAATATTTTCTCAAGCCTGGGCAATAAAGACCGGTCATACCTCGTGGCAGACCATCGTATTTACTGTCTTGTGTCTGAGTCAAATGGGTAATGTGCTTGCCCTCCGCTCTGAAAAAGAATCGCTTTTTTCTTTAGGTCTATTTTCCAATATACCACTACTTGGTGCGATCCTTTTGACCTTTGTGCTGCAGATGGCTACAATCTATGTGCCGTTTCTAAACTCTATATTTAAAACCCAGCCATTAACACTTAGTGAACTTATTATCTGTTTACTCCTATCCTCAGTCGTATTTTGTGGAGTTGAAATAGTGAAGTGGACAAGAAGAAGACAAAAAAATGAATAATGTTGTATCAATAAACACTAAATACACTTTTTAGGAAAAACCATGACGCCCCTGCGTTTCATGCCCGCATCTTTACCCAGCACTTTTGGCATGAAATGCTGGACATGCCCTAACCAATTAACATACGTACTTTATCCTTGATTATTCCCTAATCATAAGTATAATTAAGAAAATGAATTTTAAACCGCTACTTAGTTTTATAATAAAAGATCCTATAAGGAAAATATTCGCCATAATTTTCGCCTTTGGTTTATGGTTTTTTGTGGCAATAGATAACAATTATCAATATACAACAGATATTAAGATCCTTTATACAAACCTGCCTGAATCCTTGATCATCGTCGATTCTGTTCCAAATATCAATATTATACTTACTGGACGGGGTCGTTCATTACTCAACATCTGGACTACGTTGCCAAAAGCACACTGTAATTTGGGTAAAATTGAATTGGGAAAAAATGAAATCCCAGTAAAGAAAATTATCATACCTATCGGTTTTAGTGACGTAAGGCTTGTTTACAACATTCCATCGATAACAATACAAATTGACAAAAAAATTAGCAGAAAAATGAAAATCAGTGTACCTATTAAAGATTCACTAAAAGATGGCTATTCAATAAGTGATATTATTGTATTCGATACGATTAATATTACCGGACCAAAGGAATTTCTACAAAATTTAAATGAAGTAGCTACAGAAACCCTTAATTTGAAAAACAAGACTTCAACATTTACAAAAGAGTTAAAAATAACGGAAATATCACCTCTTTTCCAAATTTCCAAGAATATGGTAAGGGTACAGGTTGAAGTCGACGCGACAACTGAAAAGTTAATCACAAATATACCTCTCAAACTTATCTTCACATCGAATCAACGCGTTTCTTCAAAAAAAATATTTCTTGACACCTTGATTGTTAAGGGCTCAGGAAACAGAATTAGGAAATTAAAGAAAAAAGATATAAGTGTAAAAATAAAATTGACTGAACTCTCACCGGGAGAATATGACCTTCCTGCCTCAATAACATTACCTGACTACATAAAACCAGTTTATTCAAATCCAAAGAGATTCAAAATCAAAATATATTAAATACCACCGCCAGGTAAGCTTGACAAATATTGTTTTCGGAATATACTATTACAAAATAGCCCTTGCGAGGATGGCGGAATTGGCAGACGCGCTGGATTTAGGATCCAGTTCCGTTTAGGAATGGGGGTTCAAATCCCCCTCCTCGCATCTACTGGAGGTGATATTTGGAATACAAAATTACTAAGGATGACGAAATCGAAAAGGAAATTAACATTTCGATACCATTTATTAAACTGGAGCATTTAATTGATGAAGAAGTTAACAAAATGCGGAAAGACCTCACGCTAAAGGGATTTCGGAAAGGAAAAGTACCGAACAATATAATCAAAAATAGATATTCTGATACCCTGAAAGAACAGGCAATGAATAAGCTCGTAAAGGACTCATTTTTAAAGATATTGAGCGAAAAAAAATGGCGTCCTGCTTCTCAAGCCGAGCTCCTCAATATTGAAGAAGGAGAAAATATTAAATTACGACTGCGATTTGAAATCATCCCTGATTTTAATGTTGAAAATTATATGGGGCTGGAAATTTTTAAAGAAGAATCACTACCCGATGATTTTCTTCTTGAACAGGCAATAGAGCAACTACGTAAACAGCACGCAACAATTAAAGAAATCTCACGACCTTCTGTAGTAGATGATTACATAACAGTGGATATAGAAATTATAGAAAATAATATCACTAAGAGTAAACAGGATAACATTATCGTTAAAATAGGCGATCGTAATTTACCTGACGAAATTAACAGAGCATTAGTAGGAGTACGAAAATCAGAAAAAAAAGAAGTGAAAATTGGAAACCAAATTCATAAAATATCAGCAAAAAAAATTGAGGAACAAATTCTTCCGCAGTTTGACGATGATTTTGCAAAAAAACAAAATTGTAAAAATGCTGAACAGTTAAAGAAAAAATTAATGGCTACTGCAAAGGAAATTGAGGAAAAAAGAATAGAGGGAGAATTAAAGGAATCGCTATCCAATACAATATTGGAAAGAATAAAATTAAAAGTCCCAAAAACACTGGTTCAAAATGAATATCAGAAAATATTGGAAAAATCCGATTTGCCCGATTCAGAAACCAATAAAGAAAGCTTCTGGGGTATTGCCGAAAAAAGAGTTCGTTTAAATCTCATACTCGATAAAATTGCCGAGAAAGAAAATATCAAGGTCACGGAAGATGAGGTAATGAAAGTAATCTCTGCAATGGGGATAAAGTTAAATGGTGAAAATCGCAAGAATATAATGGATTACATAGGCAATATCCTAAACAGAGAAAAAACAATAGACTCTCTTTTCCAAAATGCGCAAATTAATAAAAAAAGTCGCATAATTTCTCCAAAGGAGGTAATCAATGATACCAGTTCCGTACGTCATTGAACAAACCAGTCGGGGTGAACGGGCATACGATATCTATTCACGGCTGTTAAAAGAAAGGATAATATTTGTGGGTACACCCATTGATGATACTGTTGCTAACCTTGTGATGGCACAAATGTTATTCTTGGAAGCTGACGATCCATCCAAAGACATATCACTTTACATCAATTCACCAGGCGGTGTAGTTTCATCCGGCCTTGCCATATACGACACAATGCAGTTTGTCAGACCCCCGGTTTCAACAATATGTATTGGCATGGCAGCGTCCATGGCGGCGCTTTTATTAGCGGCCGGTGAGAAAGGCAAAAGATTTGCCCTCCCCCATGCCCGTATAATGATTCATCAACCAGAAGGAGCTTTTTCAGGACAGGCCAGTGACATTGCTATACATGCAAAAGAGGTCTTAACAACAAGAGATGTACTCAACAAATTATTTGCCAAACATACCGGGCAAAGCATAGAAAAAATCGCCAAAGACACAGAGAGAAACTACTTTATGTCTTCTGAAGAAGCAAAAAATTATAAGATAATTGACGAAATTATGAAAAAAAGGAAAGGATAGTGCCCCAGATAGTTTGTCACTTTTGCCAAAGACCTAATTCATCAGTTAAACGCTTATTCAAAGGCGATAAGGTATACATATGTGACGAATGTGTTCGATTATGTAACAAAATACTGGCGGACGAAGAAAAAACCCTGCACATCGACAATTTTGTTTTGCCAAAACCATCAGAGATCAAATCCTTTCTTGACCAGTATGTGATTGACCAAGAAAGAGCAAAGATGGTCATTTCGGTTGCTGTATACAATCACTACAAAAGAACAATGATAAAAAGCAGTGATATTGAAATGCAAAAAAGTAACATACTTTTAATCGGTCCAACCGGAACCGGTAAGACACTTATGGCTGAAACACTTGCACGATTACTTCATGTTCCATTCTCTATATCCGATGCCGCACCACTTACCGAGGCGGGATATGTTGGTGAAGATGTGGAAAATATTCTATTAAGGCTTATCCAGGCAGCAAATTTTAATATTCCAAATGCAGAAAGAGGTATTATATATCTCGACGAAATCGATAAGATTGCACGCAAATCAGATTCACCTTCTATCACCCGCGATGTTTCTGGAGAAGGTGTTCAGCAGGCATTACTGAAGATTATCGAAGGGACCGAAGCAAATGTTCCACCCCAGGGCGGCCGTAAACATCCTGAACAAGAATTTATACGGATTAATACGAAAAATATTCTCTTTATCCTGGGCGGAACTTTTTCCGGGATAGGAGAAATAATATCAAGAAGGTTAAATCGTAAACAAATCGGATTCGTGAGCAATACACGAAGCAAAGGGAACAAACATAATGGACTACTTGCACATATCGAACCGGAAGATTTACTAAAATACGGGTTAATTCCGGAATTTATCGGCCGCGTACCGGTTGTTGCACCACTCGATACATTATCTAAAAATGCATTAATCGAAATTATGTCCAAACCAAAGAATGCATTAATTAAACAGTATTCAAAATATTTTAAAATGGAGGGCGTAAAATTAGAGTTCACAAAAGATGCATTAGATGCGATTGCTACTAAGGCTTTAAAATATAATACCGGCGCAAGAGCACTGCGGTCTATTATTGAAAATTTCATGCTTGATATCATGTTCCATTTACCGAGCCGGAAAGATATTAATAAATGCATAATATCGAAACGTGTAATAACAATAAATTCAAAACCGCTATATGTTAAACGTAGAAGAAAACGGGCACAATGAACATTTTTACTTCGCTGTATCTAAAATTTAGCAAAAATAGATTTTCGAGAACATTTAAACCCCTGGGTATTAAAAAGAAGAGAAACTTTTTAATATCAGCACCTTCTGATGTCAGCGATTTTCTAAAAACATTGCCATTTATTGAAGGGTTAAAGAAATTAGGAAATATCGTAATACTTATGCCGAAAAATTTGGAAAATATCTACCGTTATATGAAACCCAAGATTTTTGAAACAATATTTTACGAAGAACCATCACAACTTTTTTCCAAAGAGTACCGGAGACTGAAAGAAAAATTGAACAATAAATCTTTTCACTTTCTTATTGAGTTAAATAGACCAGCGAATATCTCGCTGCCATACCTTGCTTCAACCGAAAAACGAATCTGTTTTTATGAAAAAAACAGTTTTCCTTATTACAACATAATGATTAAGCACAGCATCAATTCATTAGAGCAATTTTTCAATATCAAATCAAGTAATCCGCAGAGTCTGTTTCATTTCTATGCGCGCGATTTAAAAAAGACCTTAAAAAAATTTAATAAAAAGAAACCTCTTCTTTTTATAAATGGAGAAAATGACATAACGTGGAAAGGTGATAAGATCGTTGTTGGTACAGATATATTATCTTCTGATCCTGAGGTCTATAAAATTTTATACTTTTCTGACGCTTACCACGGACAATGTGATGCCCTGTATGAATTCGTAAAAATATTCGATAAACGAATAGTCAAATCGTGAAACAAATAACCAACTACACAGATAAACGCAATATTTTCAAACGGCATATTGAATTCTTTCAAAAGAGCGATTAAATATAATGAATCTAAAACGTAAATTTAGTTCACGAACACTGGCAATATACTTTTTAATCGGCATTGGCATAATTGGTATTATCACATATGTCTATTCAAACTATCTTATACAAAGAATACAAAAAGAAACGGAAACAACTTCAAGAATATTTGCAAAATATGCGTCAGGACCGAGCATGGAGCAAGAAGCACTCCTTGAATTAATATTTCACGAAGTAATTCAACGAATAGATTTTCCAGTTGTCATGACCGATGCCGAAGGTAATCCGACTTCGTCAAAAAATGTTTTAACCGATAATTTAAGAAAAACAGTTGAAAAACTCGATAACAGTCACGAACCAATCCCCATTGTCATTCGACATGGTTCAGATTCTACACTCGTCGGATATGTTCACTATGGACTTTCACCCTTCACAAAATCACTTCAAATTTTACCATTCGTTGAAACAATATTTTTAATCGCCTTCCTCTTTATAGGATTCTGGGGTTATCTGATATATCGAAAAAGCGAAGAAGAAAAAATTTGGAATTCTCTTGCTCGTGAAACAGCACATCAACTTGCAACACCCTTGTCATCGCTAAGTGGTTGGCTTGAAACATTTAAGGGAAAAATATCGGGTGATATATATGAGGGTATACGTGAAGATACAAAAAGGATGAATGAAGTATTGGAAAAATTTTCAAGAATCGGTTTACCACCGCGATTGGTTGAAAAAGAGCCGATTGAAACAATCAAAAAATCTGTAGACTATATGAAAAAACGAGCACACAAAAACATAGTATTCTATGAGAAGTTCAAACCACTGCCTGTAATCAAATTCGATGATATCTTATTGGGTTGGGCAGTAGAGAATATTCTTAAAAATGGTTTGGATGCCATCGGCGCAGAAAAAGGCAAAATTACGATCAAAACCTATGCTGCAGAAGATGCAGTGATTGAAATATCGGACAGCGGCAAGGGTATTAAAAAAGGAAAAGAGATATTTAGACCTGGCTATACGACAAAAAAATACGGATGGGGTCTGGGTCTCGTGCTAACAAAAAGGATTATTGAAGATTATCACAAAGGTAAGTTAATACTAAAAAAAACCAGTTCCCGAGGAACTACATTTCAAATTTTGATTCCAAAGGAGGCTAAATGAAAATTTTATGGATTGATGATGAAATAGATTTATTAAAACCTTTTGTTTATCTCCTCCAGCAAGACGGATATGAAGTTAAAACTTCAAC
>JAGMEL010000336.1 GCA_023128195.1 Caldifarciminota bacterium
GAACCAACCAACTATGAAGAATGGATAGAATATTATAAAAATATTGTGTCATGGGATTTGAGAATGTCGGAATTTGGGAGCAGGGACTTAAAAGAAATACAGGAACAAAGGAAACATGAAGCAAATTCTGGATTTGTTAAATTCATTGAGAATACATATGCCGACTTTCTTAAGGGCAAAGGACCTGTTCTTTCGAACAAGCTATTTTCACATGCCGTTTTTCCAATTTTAAAGGATGGTCCTGTTCATTTTATTGTTTTTGACTCAATGCGACTTGATCAATATTTAAAATTATCACTGTATATGAGAGACTACTTCGAAATTATGACACAATACTATTATTCAATTCTGCCAACAGCCACACCTTATTCAAGAAATGCCTTATTTGCTGGTCTTCTACCTCTTGAGATTATCCAGAAATTCCCCCAATACTGGTCGTTTGAACAAAAAGGGCAAAATCGATTCGAAAAGGTTCTATTTGACGAACAGTTAAAAAGCCATAATCTTAGAATAAAATTTTCATACTACAAATTATCTACAATGCAGGAGATTGAACGCAATATTATGCGCGTTGTGAATGATAAAGCGGATATCACAATTGTAGTTATTAACTTCTTTGATCTCTTATTGCATTCAATACCAGGGCGTGGCGATATGAAAGGAATTCTCGATGATGAAAGGGTACTACTAAATTTACTCGGATACTGGTTTCCACTTTCTCCAATCTTTGAGATATTCAAAAAATTAGCAAAAAAACGCAGACGTATCATACTTACAACTGATCACGGATTTATACGCGCACGCAGACCTACTATAATTTACGGTGGACGATCCATCTCTCCGAATCTTAGGTACAAATATGGGCCTGCGCTGAGAGTAGACAAGAAAACGGCTTATCTTTTAAATAACCCTGGTGAAATATATCTACCATGTGCTGACCCCTCAGTTCGATTTGCAATTGCTAAAGAAGATTACTATTTTATCTATCCTACTAAACCTACAGAGTATGAAAAAGAATTTAAATATACTTTCCAGCATGGCGGTATTTCAATAGAGGAAATAATTCTACCATACGCTATTATGACACCACGTTAACAGAGTTTAGATCGTTTAAAGCCTTTAATTCGTCCCAGTGGAATATGCTGCGCATTCCACAGGATAAATTTCTTTCGTTTAGATCGTTAATAGCGTTTATTTGGTTTCTTTAGTTTCTCTGGTTTATTTGGTTTTCTTGCTTCTTACTTCTTGCATCTTGCCTCTTTTCCCCTTATCTCCGTGTCTCCTTGTCCCCTGGTCTCCTTGTCCCTTGGTTCTTGTCCCGATTTATCATATTAATTCTTTATATAAGAAAATCGAGGATCCCGCAGAGCGGGAGAACTTGCCTGCCCCGTGAAATGCGAAGCATATTTCACTGGGGCTCTTGGTTCTTATCTCTTGGAGTTTGGAACTTGGTTCTTGGAACTTGTCCTGCGTGTCTCCTTGTCCCCTGGTCTCCTTGTCACCCTATCCCCTGTTCCCTGAAAATGGGGGGCCCCCACCGGAGGGCGAAGATTTAATGAGTAGAGGCCCCAAATATTAAGTGAAAAAATCTTTTTTTAATAACATTATCTTGGCGGTCTAAAATCAAAAGGTATTGTGATTCTTTGTTCAAACGGCTCACCATCTTTAGTTGCTGGTTTAAACTCCCATTGTTTTGCCGCAGCCACTGCCGCAACTTCACAGGCAGGATTTCCAAAACTCGATAACACTGTTGTAGTCTTTACCTTCCCGTCTGTGCCCACCAAAACACGAATAACCACTCGTCCAGTTGCGCTAATGGTGCGAGCAGATTCAGGATATTTCGGTGTCACTTGCTTTACAGGTGTTGCCCTCGTAATAACCGAAGGTTTAGGTGGCGCCAGAGGTACAGCAGTTATTCCTGTAGTATCGATATCTACTACGGATGCCGTGTCTTTCTTTACCGCTGCTTCTAAAAGCTCTTCCGGCTTAACAACCTCGGGCGGTTTTTCAGCCTCCCCTACAGGTTCTATCTCAGGACCTGTCCGTTTGGAGGTAGTATCTTCACCTAATGATGTCAATGCAGCAACAGCAACCCTTTGTTCGGCTTCAGGAATCCAATAGGTATACGCATTAGCCAATGTAATTCCGTTATCAACACCTCTGATTCGTTTATAGGATGCAGATACATTATTTGAAACAATAAGAAATGTATAAGGCTGATCTTGGTAAACAATTCTCTGAAATTCATTCCATATCTTTTTTGCCTTTTTACGATTAAGCATCGCAACGCCAACATCTATTAATGAATCAACTACACTGTTCGCATAAGATACAAAATTAAATAGACCTTTGGCGGGATCTGAATTCCAATAGATAGTTGGGTCGATCTTCGCTCCCGTGCTCCATCCCATTATAAATCCGTCAAATTCTCGCTTAACAATTACGTCAATAAATGAAGCGGTGTTTAAAGTGCGCGTCCTAATTCTTATGCCAAGCGCCGTTAAATCCTTTGTGATATAATCAAGAGTTGCAACCCGGTCAGAATTTTCAATATTGGTTATAATATTAAGCACAAACTCTTTACCATCCTTATCAATAATCTTATTACGATTTCGATCCCGAAATCCTTTATTTTCCAATATCTCCTTTGCTTTAGATAAATCATATTCAATTGGCTCGATATTTTCATTATAACCCCATGACGATAGCGGTAATGGGCCAAGTGAAATGACTCCTATTCCAGCAAATACTTCATCCAATATCTTATTTGTGTTGATCGCCATGCTCAGTGCTTTTCGTACGTCTTTGTCACTTAAAAAAGGATGATTTAAATTCCATCCGATATATGTATAGGTATTACCAGGTCGCGAATCAATGGCAATATTTTCATTTTTCTCTAAATCCTTTGCCTTGGTTGGCGTAATATTTAAAACCAAATCAAGATCTCCATTGGCAAAATCATCTATCATATTATTCATATCATAATAGTACCTAATATGAATTTCATCAAGTGGTGGCTTACCACGATAATATTTATCATTAGCGACTAAGATAAGCTCGGAACCGTATATCCATTCCTTTATTTTATAGGGACCATTTCCAATGGGATTTTGTCCAAAGTTATCATCTGATTTCTCAACAATATGCTTGGGCACTGCCATAATATCAGAATCAGTCAAAAGATCAGCATATACTCTATCAAATGTGAATTTAATTGCATAAGTACCAACAAGTTCAGCTTTTTTAATAAACCTTAGCTTTGCTATATTAGGATAGTTTGTCTTGGGATCAATCATTTTCTCGTAGGTATAGTACACATCTTCAGCAGTTACTGACTTACCATCCCACCACTCTACATCCCTACGTAAATAATAGGTAATTGAAGTTAGATCTTCAGAAAATTCCCATGATGACGCCAATTCAGGTTTCATTTTTCCTGTCTCAGGATCAATACTATGAAGATGCATAAATAATAAATCAAGAATTTCATTAGAACCAAACATTGAAGGTGCAAGCGGTGATATTGTAGTCGGTAGATCAGTTGAACCAATTACCACTGTCCCACCCTGTTCACCTGCTAACTTCTCTTCCTTCTGTGCACATGTAATAATGAATAATAGTACAACTATTAAAAAGCAACAAAACCATTTCATAATCAACCTCCCCATATATAAATACATTATATTTGTAAAATTATTCCTGTCAAGCACCAATCGCGGTAATTTTTATATAATCTCCGTAATCAAAAGAGTTCAAAAATTAGTTTTTCAGAGCTCTCGTTTCAGAATCCGGCCTATTGGCAAAATAGACCTTCATATGAGGAAAGGGAATCTCTATATTTTCTTTATCAAATTCCTTCTTAATCCTTTTGCGTAATTCGCCCATAATATCCCACTGGGCAAGGGGTAATGTATCACCGACAATTTTAATCTCGATACCAGATTCACCCAGAGCATTCACTCTTAGAACTTGTGGTGATTTAATTATTTTATCCTTCCAATCCTTATCATCCGCTAAATTAGAACAGACACGATTGATAATTTTTATCACCTTATCTAAATCTTCTTTATAGGCAACCGAGACATTCATGTTTACTCTTGAATATTCCTTGGTAAGATTAGTTACAATATTTATCTCATTATTTGGTATATAATGAACAGCACCGTCAAGATCTCGTAAAATAGTCCTTCTAAGATTAACCTCTTCAACAAGGCCGGCAATATCACCAACACGAATAACATCACCTACGCCATATTGATTCTCCACTAAAATAAAAATACCGTTAATCAAATCCTTTATCAAACTCTGCGCACCAAAGCTGATAGCCAAACCTAAAATCCCCAGGCTTGCCAATGCTGGTCCTATATTAATACCAACCTCAGCGAGGATTGTAAATAGAACTACTATCCCAATCATAATGCCGATGGTACTGGTTATAACATTAGATATTGTTCGACTCCTCTTTTGTATCTCTATCTCTGGCTTACGCTTCATTCTCATCCTTACTGTCCGTCCTATAAAACGAGGAATAACTTTTTGAAGAGTAAAATAAATTATTGATCCCAAAATGATGACAACAACAATCCTACCGCCATGCAATTTAAACCATTCAATCATTTTTCCTCCTAAACCATTCAATAACCTTTTTCAAACCTTGTTCCAGGCCAATCGTAGGTTCCCATGCTAACACCTCTTTTGCCTTTGAGATATCGGGTTTTCGCTTTTTGGGATCACTATCGGGTAAGGACAGGAACTTGTATTCACTTTTACTTTTACATAAACGCTTCACAATCTCTGCTAATTGTATTATTGTATATTCTGTAGGATTGCCCAAATTTACCGGCATTGGATAATCAACCTGAACAATTTTGGTAATTGCATTTACCATATCAGTGATGTAGCAAAAACTTCTTGTCTGTGAACCGTCACCAAAAATTGGTAACGGCTCATTTTTCAATGCTTCCGAAACAAACGTAGGTATCACCCGTCCATCCCCCGAATGCATCCTCTCACCATAGGTATTAAATACGCGTACAATTCCAATTTTTAGATTAAATTTTCTGAAATATGCAACTGTAAGCGTTTCAGCAAATCTTTTACCTTCATCATACACTGCCCGTGGACTTAACAGGTTTACGTTGCCGAAATAATTCTCTTTTTGCGGATGCACCTCTGGATCACCATACACCTCACTTGTTGAAGCGAGTAGAAATTTCGCATCCTTTGTTCTTGCAATTTCAAGCATATTGTAGGTACCAAAAGACATAACGCGCAATGTCTCTATTGGATACTTCTGATAATCAAAAGGACTGGCAGGACAAGCAAAATGCAAGATTAAATCAATATTCCCCTTAACTTCAACTACATCGCACACATCCTGTTTTATAAATTCCAGTTGCTTCTTACCAATATGACAAGCAATATTTTCTTGCTTGCCCGTTATTAAATTATCAATGATAATAACCTCATCACCACGGCGCAGATAATGGTCTACAAGATGAGAACCTATAAAACCTGCACCGCCGGTTATCAATACTCTCATCGTCCTATCCCGGCATAGATAAAACCTAACTCCTTAATCTTATCAGAATCATATACATTCCTGCCATCAAGAAAAACAGGTTGGCGCATTAGCTCTTTAAGCTTTTTAAAATCGAGGTTTTTAAACTCCTTCCACTCGGTCACAAGAATTATCGCATCTACATTTTCTGCAACCTTATAGGCATCAGTACAATATTCTATATCAGGCATAATTTCTTTTGCCCGATCCATTGCCACAGGATCATATGCCTTAACCGTAGCACCATGTTTCTGTAATTCTTTTATAATAGTTATTGAAGGAGCAAACCTCATATCATCTGTATTAGGTTTAAATGCAAGGCCAAGAATACCAATCTTTTTTTCCCTTAGATTCCACAACATTCCTTCTAATTTTTTAACTGTCCTAAGCATCTGTTCATGATTGATATTGTCTACTTCTTTTAAAAAACGAAAATCATATCCCAATTTTGCCGCGATGCTAACGAAAGCCTTTATATCTTTTGGAAAACAAAAACCGCCAAAACCTACTCCAGCATTTAAAAAACCCCTGCCAATTCTTTTGTCCAAACCCATTCCTTCTGCAACCTGTAATATATCCGCACCAGATTTTTCACAGATTATTGAAATTGCATTAATAAAAGAAATCCTGGCTGAAAGGTATGAATTGGAAGCATGTTTTATTAATTCTGCACTGGCGATATCAGTCACTATCTTAGGCGCATCAATAGGTTTGTAGAGCTCTAAAAGTTTTTCCTTTGCCTTTTCACTTTCTACACCAAGAACAACTCTATCCGGGTGTGAAAAATCATCAATTGCCGACCCTTCTCTCAGAAATTCCGGGTTTGATGCTACATCAAAGTCCTTAACCCTTTTACTAAATCTTTCAATCACTGTCCTTACCCATTTGCCGGTCTGAACCGGAACCGTGCTCTTTTCAATAATAATCTTATACTCATTCATTGCCGAACCGATTTCTTCAGCAACCTTTTCAACACTCGAAAGGTCTGGCTCGCCATCATCCTTGGGCGGTGTTCCCACAGCGATAAACAGGAATAATGACTTCTCAACACCCTCTTTAATCGATGTCGTAAAATCCAATCGTCCTGCCTTAACATTCTTAGCTATTAATTCCTCAAGTCCCGGTTCATAAATAGGAATACTACCTTTTTTTAATATATCAATCTTCTTTTTATCATTATCAACACATATAACCTCGTGACCAATTTCTGCCAAACAGGTTCCTGAAACGAGTCCAACATAACCTGTTCCAATCATACACACCTTCATTATTTTACCTCCTTTAAATAAAAAGGCTTAAAAGGGCTCATAAAGGGCATAAGAGGGCTATTAAAGTAATAAGAGAATTGCCATTATTGCCTTCTCTCCGCCTTCTTTTCTTATCGCTTCTTATAAAATATAAAAAATATACCGCCGATAATTGATAAAAGAAAAATAAGGAAAAAAGAAACGAGTGAAACAGCCAACGACGTTTCACCGGCAAGACCTACACGTGAAAACAATAAAACATAGAAATATTCCCTGACACCTAAGGCATTGAGCGAAATAGGAATCATTGATACAACATTAATTATGGGGAGGTAAATAAAAAAAGCTAATAATCCCACCTCATAATTACCCATACCCCGCAGCACGAAAAACGGCCCAATAGCTAAAAATGCCTGAATAATAATCGAAAGTACAACGCAGAGAATAATCGGTCCCCATGCTCCACCAAAATCAGTTGCGGCTTCATGCAAATTATTTAATCTCTTGCCTAATCTGAATACTTTAATCTTTTGCACAATCGGTGAAAGTCTTGAGTACACCCTTTCTGAAAAAAATATATATGTTATCACAATTATAATAATCAAACCAATGATCATAAAAGGCAGAAATTCTGTCTGTTTTTTCACGATGAGCAGATATACAACTGCAAATAGAGCAAATATAAACAGCCCGACAAAACCTAAAATTCTATCCACCAAAACAGTAGCCAGGGCATCTGCTCTTCGACCCTTCATTGAATACATAACCCTCATAACATCACCACCGACTGTTGTAGGAAGAAGATTATTGGAAAATAAAGCAATGAAGTAAATTATTAAAGTTTTGCCAAAAGGAATATTAAAGTTTTTAAAATCAAGAAGAACCTGCCATCGCCAGGCTGAAACAATAACAAAAAGAAAATACACAATAAAGGCATAAATTAAATATCCAGTGCTTATACTACCAATATTATTCAGTATTTTGTTAATATCAAAACGCCAGAGGAGAAAAGCAATAAGACCAACACCAACAACGATTCTTAGAATCGTCGAGAATTTTTTAATGTTCTCTTTTTTCAAGCCGGTCAAGAACTGCCCGCATCGACTCGCCAATAAGAGCAAGCGAAAAGAATAGAATACCAGAAATAATTAAAAGAATAACCAAATAAAGCAAGGGCCTGAAACCATGCCCAAAAAATCGGAGGATTATTGAAATTATACCGATGGAAATACCAAGGGCGATGAAGGATAGTCCAATTGTACCAAAATAGAGGAGCGGTTTTTTCATGAACGTCAATTGAAATTTAACAGCAAGAAGATCAAAAAATCCAACCAAAATTCTCGACTTATACTGATATTTAGGTGTGCCGTATTTTCTTGGTCTTAAATTCACCTTCACCTCGGCAATCTTAAAACCTGCTTCCTTTGCCAAGGGAACGATATAACGATGCCAATCTTTTCGTAATGGAATTATATCGAGCACCTCTTTTTTGAATGCCTTGATTGAATTCATATCATGGATACTAAGATCAAAAAGTTTGCGTGCCCAGCAATTATATACCTTAGAAACAAATTTCTTATCATAATTACCCTGTTTCCAACCTGTTGCAATATCAGCACCATTCTTTATCAATCCGGTTAATTTTGGAATATCCTGAGGATCGTATTGAAGATCGGCATCAAATACAATAATTATTTTACCCTTAGCAACCTCAGCACCAGAAATTATTGCCTGTGTTTTACCTAAATTTCTTTTATGCCTGACAACCTTAATATATGCCCTTTTATGTTCTTTTGCAATATCAAATGTTCCATCCTCAGACCCATCATCAACAATTATTACTTCATAATTCTTGTGTTTTTTTATAAATTTATCAAATTCCTCTACTAAAAAGGGAATATTCACTGCCTCATTATA
>JAGMEL010000337.1 GCA_023128195.1 Caldifarciminota bacterium
AAATTATCAATGTTCGAACAAAAATAAAACACGAACTATTTGAAACGGTACTAGTTTAATAGATCTTGCATAGTATACAATCCTGGTGGTTTATCAATAATAAATCTGACTGCCTCAAGTGTTCCCCCAGCAAAACACCTCCTTGATGTTGCATAATGGCGCAGTTCAATGAATTCACCATTGCCCAAAAATAAAACCCTGTGTTCACCAACAACATCGCCACCGCGTACTGTATTTATACAAACCTCTCCCCTTTCTCTTTTACCAATCATACCTTCCCTTCCATAAATAAATTTAGTATTTGGTTTAGCACCCTTGATAATCTTTGCAATAGCCTTTGCTGTACCCGAAGGTGCATCCTTTTTAGCCCTGTGGTGAGTTTCAATAATCTCTATATCATAATCTGACAATGTTTTCACTGTAGATTTTACTAAATTGTAAAGATGATTAATACCTACTGACATATTGGGTGCCAGAAAGATTGGGAAACTCTTTGCTAAAGTTTTAATCTCTTCTAATTCTATTTCAGAAAAACCGGTCGTTCCGGTGACATATGGTTTTTTGTATTCTTTTACTTTTCTCAGATTATCCATTGTTGCATTATGATTTGTGAATTCTATTACACAATCAGCATCATTTATTGCTGCTAAAATATCATCAAGGATTTTTATATCAAAAACTGTTTTGCCGACAAATTGATTTTCTTTTGCTTCAATACCAGCAATTATTCTAATATCATTAGCATCTTGTGCCGCATTTATAATCTCTTTTCCCATTCTTCCAACTGCACCACAGACTATGATTTTAATCATAATTTTATTCCGAATTCCATCAATATATTTTTTAAAATTGCGGTATTTTCTTGACCCATCTCCACAAGAGGCAACCGTGGTTTGCCAGCCGGCATCCCCATAAGTTCCATTGCCTTCTTTATCGGCATAGGATTTGTTTCTATAAACAGCGCCTTGATAACCGGGAATAGTTCCAGGTGGATTTTCCTTGCCTCTTCTATATTACCTTCAAAAAATGATCCACACATTGCGGAAACCTTATCCGGCAAGATATTTGCAATAACTGAAATTACTCCTTTTGCACCGATCGCCAGCATAGGAAATGTTAGTGAGTCATCACCAGATAGTATGTCAAATTCATCGCCGCATAATCTCTGAATCTCTGTTACCTGGTCTAAATTTCCACTTGCCTCTTTTATGGCAACGATATTTTTACAATCCCTTGCCAGTTTTGCAACAGTCTGGGGCAAAATATTACCACCTGTTCTACTCGGTACATTGTAAACAATAATCGGAATACCAGTTTCTTCGCTAACTTTTCGATAATGTTGATAAAGTCCTTCTTGTGTTGGTTTATTATAATATGGAGTAACAACCAAAGCACCCTGCGCACCAAACTCTTCTGCCTTATGAATAAGTTTAATAGTTTTGAAAGTAGAATTTGTACCAGCACCAGCGATAATCGGAACCTTGCTGTTTGTCTCCTCAACTGCTATTCTAACAACCCTCTCAAAATCATCATCGCTCAAACTTGGACTTTCACCTGTAGTAGCACAGGCAACAATGCCTTTTGAACCTTTATCAATTAAAAATCTGATATTCCTTCTTAACCCTTGTTCATCCAAATTATCATCTTTAAATGGTGTAACTACAGCTACATAAGAACCTTTATACATATTACCTCCTTAAATAAAGGGCTGAAAAAAGGCTCATAGAGAGGCATAAGAGGGCTATTAAAGGCTGTAATTAACTTGCCCTTCATAGCCTTCTGCTGCCTTCTTATGCCATCTTCTGCCTTCTTATACATTTTTCCCTTTTTTCAAAATCTCATAAATTCGTGTAAAATCCTCAAGGCTGAAACAATGGATCGTTATTGAACCTTTATTTCTTTTCCAATCAATCGTCACTTTTGTATGTAACAATTTTGATAATTCATCTTCGAGAATTAACAGGTTACCGCTCTTTTCAGGACCTGGTACAATTCTCGGTTTTCTCTGCAATCTCTTGACAAGAGCCTCAGTAGCACGGACTGAACGTTCCTCTTTCACAATACATTCAGCAATATGTAACATCCTTATCTCATCCCCGATTGATAAAAGCGCCCGCGCATGTCCCTGGTTCAACTTACCACTACGCAAATAACCTGCCAATTTTTTTGGTAAGGTTAAAAGCCTTAAGGTATTTGTTATGGTTGAACGGTCCTTACCAACTAGTGAAGCAATCTGGTCGTGGGTTAAACCAAATTTTTTGTTCAGCTCATCATATGCATTTGCCTCTTCGATTGGGTTCAAATCCTTACGATGGAGGTTTTCAATAAGACCGATTTCTAATAATTCCTGGTTTGTTAAATCCCTGATAACTACTGGCACTTCTTTTAACCCGGCAAATTGTGCTGCTCTTAATCGTCTCTCTCCAGCAGCAAGGACAAACTTTTTATCTACCCGCTTAACAATCAACGGTTCGATTACACCCTTCTTTTTTATTGATAATATTAAATCCTTAATATTTGACTCTTCTATTTTTGCTCTCGGTTGATAGGGATTTGGATTAATATCTTTTATGGGTATCATGCGATACCCTTCCTGGAAAATTCCTTTATCTTTAACAGGAATTAATGCCTCGAGTCCTTTGCCTAATGCTCTTTTACGCATGATTCAACAACTCCCTG
>JAGMEL010000338.1 GCA_023128195.1 Caldifarciminota bacterium
CCGCCCATTTTGGATCGGGATTCTTTTCCGTAAGCGGTCTAAGCAGAGATTTTTTTGCTAGAAGTGCGCTTTGTTCAAAACTTCCACCGAGCCCAACACCAACAACGACAGGAGGGCAGGGATTACCACCGGATCTTTTTATTCTATCTATAACAAAATCTTTCACTCCTTCGATTCCATCTGCAGCTTTCATCATTTTGACTTCACTCATATTCTCAGCACCACCACCTTTTGGAGCAACAGTTATTTTGATGGTATCGCCTGGAACAATGTCGGTATATATCAATGCAGGCGTATTGTCCTTTGTATTTTTCCTTTCAATAACTGGATCGTCAACCATAGATTTTCGGAGGTATCCATCTATATAACCTTGTCGAACCCCTTCATTGATCGCTTCGTAAAAATCACCACCTACTAAATGTACATCCTGCCCTAATTCAACAAATACAATAGCAACACCAGTATCTTGACAAAGGGGCATTTTCTCCTCAGCAGCTAATTTATGATTCTCAAGTATCAAAGATAAAATATCTCTTGCAGTGGAAGATTCCTCTTTTTCCATATACTCTTTTATTTTTTCAACTACATCATTGGTAACATAATAGTTAGCGTCTATACACAATTTTTTAACTATTGGTGTGACCTTTGAAACATTAATCTCTCTCAAAATATCCTCCTTTTTTTATTCACTTAAAATATAAAACAGATATATTTTAGAGGCAATTGTCAACCATTGAATTTCAAGATTTAAAACAATGCAAAAAACAAATTAAAAACAGGATTAAAAAACTTGATTATAGAAATACCATCTTATAAATTCACCATTTGTTATGAAGATTCGACTTAAATCATTAAAAGAAGGCCACCAAATATTAGAATATTCCTCGTCAAGGAGTGATCTTAATCTTACAGATAATTACTTTAACAGCCCAATTACCATAACTCTCTCAATAAATAAAGGCTCCACTGAAATTAGCATAAACGGTGAAATTCAGACAATAGCAGATCTTGAATGTGACCGATGTTTATCTCTCTTTCAACAAACTCTTAAATCTTCATTTAAAATAATTTTGAGCCAAATAGATCCAGGTGCAATGAATTGTGATGAAAATATAATTTCTTTTTCTTCAAATACAAGTGAAGTGGACATCATACCTCAAATAAGAGATGCATTGATTTTAAGTGTACCTCTTAAAAAATTATGTCGCAAATCTTGTAAAGGTCTGTGTCCAAAATGTGGTGCAAACCTCAATATAGAAAAATGTAAATGTGATACTACCTTTATAGACTCCAGATGGGAACCATTAAAAAAATTATTAATCAACGTTAAGGAGGAATAATAAATTGGCATTACCTAAACGAAAACTATCAAAATCAAGAAGAAACAAACGAAGAACTCATTGGAAATTAACTGCTCCAACTGTTGTTAAATGCCCTCAATGCAATGAACCGAAGCTGCCTCATAGGGCTTGTCCCAATTGCGGATATTACAAAGGACGACCTGTTGTCTCAGCAAAAGAGAAATAAAATATTTTTACTGAACAAAGCCTTGCTAAATAGAATGAAAATAATTTCTCTCTTGGATTTTTTTTCAATGAATTTTATATGTTTTTATTTATATTTTAGTATCTAATTCTAAATCAAAACTATATATTAGCAAATAATAAATGAAGGTGCATTTTGAACAAGTTAAGAACTACAATTACTGCTATAGGTAAATATACCCCTAAGCGCATTTTAACAAATCCTGAACTTGAAAAAATGGTTGATACCACCGATGAATGGATTCGCACTCGAACCGGAGTTGTAGAAAGACATATTGTCGAAAAAGGAGAGGCAACATCAGATATGGGAGCAGCAGCATTTGAAGATATGAAAAATCGATTCAGCGTTGACCCACTAGATATTGATCTAATAATAGTAGCGACTGTAACACCAGATATGTTCTTTCCATCAACCGCAGCTTTGATCCAACATAGTATCGGTGCAAAAAATGCCTGGGGTTTTGATCTATCCGCAGCGTGTTCCGGTTTTTTATATGCTCTTGTTGCGGGTTTACAATTTATTGAAACAGGTCAACATCAGAAAGTGCTTATATTTGGAGCAGACACAATGAGCAGTATTACCGATTATAC
>JAGMEL010000339.1 GCA_023128195.1 Caldifarciminota bacterium
TTTAAAAAACACGACATTTTAAGACCCATTTACGGTTGTTATCGATTTGCTATTCATGCCTCTTACAGACTTTATCATGGGTGGTATAACAGTGGAAATCCTACCGATCTTTTTCCAGCCAAAAAGGATGATATTGCTCGAGAATTCTTAAAATTGAATAGCGAAGAAAAATATCTGGAGCACGCCAAAAAGCTTTATTCTGAAAGTAAAAAACAGCTTGCTTTACATGTTCTTGATATAGTTGTAAAAGGAACTGATGAGAAAAATGTAGAAACTCTAGTTGAAGCTTTAAAGTTAAAAGTTAAGATCTTAAATGAAAAAGTAAAAAATGAGACTTCTTTCATAGCAGGGAACATTATCGATAATGCAGCTTATCAAATAAAAGAAAGATTGAAAGAATTGAAAAAAAAATTAAATTGAAAATTTTATTTTATGTTATTTTAGGTACCAGCTATTCTTTTTGGATATCGAGTTTGTGCGTTGAGATTTTCATGGAGAAGTTTGTTAACTAATTTAAATTTAACCCCATTATATTGTTCATCGTACCATAAGTTATTTAACTCGTCCAAATCATTTTTTCTGTCAAACAGATCTCCATAATCTTTATGACCTTCGTATATCGTTAACTTAAATTCCTTTGTTATCAAATGTCTTAATCTCTCGTGTAGAGGTCCAACTTCCTCATCATTCTCAATATAACAACAATCTCGTGGTTGGTCGGCAGAATTCTCAGGATCTTTTAAAACAGCTGACATATCAAAACCTTGCATATCTGGTGGTTGCTTTCTTTTTGATATCCCTAAGAGGTTTAGGAGCGTCTTTGGGTAGTCTATAGAGCTCATTAAAGCATCTGTTACTGCTGGCTTTGTTATTTCAGGAACTCTCCATATCATAGGTATATGAAATACACCCATATACGCCGATGGACCTTTGAAAAGCATTCCATGTTCTCCCATTAAATCGCCATGGTCGCTAGTGTACACTACTATTGTATTATCAGCGTAACCTAACTTCTCTAATGAGGCTAAAATCTGTCCAATACTAGCGTCAAGTAACGCCAGAGTACCGTATGTATAAGCAATGAATCTTTTAAACTCTTCTTCATTTGTTTCTCTCAACATCGCTCCAGGCATGACATTGATATATGGTGCTAAATAGGGGTGATTCCGTAAATTCTTGAGATCATTAAAACTCTTTGGTAATTCAACATCTTCGGGTTTATACATATCTCTGTAATTTCCCGGTGGATATACAGGTTGGTGTGGATCAGGGAAAGAGCAATGCACATAAAATGGCTTATTCCCATAATCACCATTAGTGTGTCTTTCCAGAAATGCGATAGTACGCTCTGTTACATAAGCACTCGAATACAACTCGACTGGTAAATTATGTTCGGTGAAAACAGAAAAAAAATTGTCCATATTACTCCATCTTTTCCGCATATTTTCTGCAAGACTGGGAGCTCTTTCCTCTAACCAATCTAAATAATGACCTGCTAAACATGCTCCATGTCCTAACACAGTTTCTACTTCTTGATAACTATAGTATGGAATAGGAAAGTTTTCACGTACAGGATGCCGCTCTTCTTTTGGAAAAACCCAATCATGAAAGGATTCAGCAGATTTATAGCCAATTTTAAAATCAGCCGTGTTAAATTGGTGATGTAGCTTTCCAAATGCTGCTGTGTGCCATCCTTTTTTTGTTAGAGTCTGAGTTATTGTTGGGACATTCTGAGCTAACACCATTCCGTTGCTCCTAA
>JAGMEL010000034.1 GCA_023128195.1 Caldifarciminota bacterium
TTGGCCTACAGGTCTTTTATCAATCCAAGAAATTTCTTATACGGTATCGCGGCCCAGGATTCTGCAGCAACTGCACCGCCTGATAGGCTAATTATTGAAACCTTGGCTGCAGATTCTTCATTCGGCGCCTCGTAAATATCCAGAAAATCATAAGGACCTAAAAGTGCATAATGGGAAAGAAATTTCACTTCTGGACAATTTTTTTTAACCCTTTCTATCCATTTCCTACCAATCTCAGCCCTCTTTTTTAAATCCTTGGTCAATTCAGGCGAAAGTTTTGTAACCAGAATATAGGTTGCCATAATACCTCCTTATAAATTATTATAATTGTTTTATATGGTGTGTCAAGATAAGTCATTGATGAAGAAATTAACACAAGTGAAAAAAGAGAGTGACCCAGTCCTCTAACGGAAAGACTTGGGTCACTCTCCTTTAATAAATTAAAACTCCTTATTTCAGTAAGAGTAGTTTCTGTGTAGCGCTGTAATCTCCGGCGTCAAATTTCAAGAAATAAACACCACTGGCAACTCGATTTCCTCGCGCATCTCGACTATTCCATGAAACCTGATGGGTTCCCGCCTGCTCATAACGATTGACCAATGTTGTCACCAATTGACCCAATACATTATAGATCTTTAAACAAACCATTTCAGCAGCAGCGAGCTGGTATTCAATCATTGCATTCTTGCGCATAGGATTAGGGGCAATTTGACCAAGGGCAAAGACTGAAGCATCGGTTGGAGTTTCACTAACACCAGTAAATGTTATGGGAATCACCTTGAGCCGAATCATGTGGTCTCCGCTAATCCCACTTAGCCAATTATTACCGATATAATTCCACATTCGGTTAGGATAGTCTAAAGCGGGATCCCTAAGGACTCCGATTGAATCAGCAGGTCCAATAACATGTCCTACAACTACTCCATTAGGATTGGCTGTCTGAATATCAAGGTCAGTAATATCTACGGTATACCACTGGATACCTGAACAGTACAACCCTGCCATTGAATCTATAAATGCACCTGGATTGCCTGTAGTTCCATCATAAATACGTACATCGAATGTACCTGGATCACTAAAGTAGAACTTTACTTGATGCAAAAGTCCACTATCTATTCCTACATCGCTGAATAAAAATTGCACGAAACTTCCATCTCCAGGATTAGTAGCAGCGGATACCCAATAGGGCTGTCCATCATCATAGATAATGGTTCTGGCATTGGTCACCTCAAAATTATATACCGGAGTGAAGGCTTCATTACCAGCCAGATCAGCAGCAGTAATGTGATAAAAGATATCAGTATGATAAACCTGAGCTGGGATGTCTGCTTCATACACATCAGACCCCATGTCTGTCATCTGAACATCGATTAAGGGCCCTGTTTCGATCTGATAATGGAGATAGACTGAATCAGTATTTACACCTGCGCCTTCATCAGTGACTGTTGCAGAAATAGTATAATCACTGAGCGTATCAGTAGTATCTGGTAATGGCGTATGTACGATAATAGGAGGCTGCAGGTCAGGCGGTTCAGTATCGCCAATGCGAATATCATCGACGAACCATCCCTGTCCTGCAGACATTGGATCCGAGGCAAAATGGAATCGAATCTGTATTTGATTCCCAGGAGAAACATAGCCTAAGGCTATTAGATCCTGGGTGCTTACATTTACCCAATCAGGGTCAGTACTATAACAATAAGCCCAGGCATAACCTAAGGGACCGGATCCGGCTAATTCTGAATCATATGTAGGATTGAGGTGGCCTTCTGCAAGAGAATCGACCTGTATCCATGTCACCCCATTATCTGGAGAAATCTCTATTATACCGCCATCAAAATTGGTTGCAGGTCCCTCGAATGATGACCAATAGTTAAAAGAAAAATAAAGAGCGCCCCAGCCAGTGATATCAATCGTAGGGGAGATCAATCGACCGGTCTGGTTGCCTGCATACTCTGGAATATCTGTATCAGGAACCCCAGCATACTGATACCCTAAGACAGCACAAGTATCAGGCCCATATGTATCCATAGTATCTCTAATGCCCCAATTATAACCTGAGGTTGTCCAGGGATCGAGCACACCGCCTTCAAAATCCCAGACATAAGAAACACCGAGGACACCAAAGGCATCCAACATGTCATGAGCCATCTGTTCCCAATCAGCCCATGGGTTCGGATTCCGACCATCCACGGTCCAGAAAGAGGTCTGATAATTATTGCTGAGTATGCTTGGATAGTAGGTAGGATAATTAACATCCTGAATAACATGGTGTGCATCAACGGTTGGTGTGAGGCCGTCAGGGAAGACATCACTCCCCCAATCAACCAGGAAACTAAAGCTGAGACCAGCAATTTCAGCCAAACCTGTAATGGGATAGGGATCTAGTCCTGATACACCACTATAATCCTCTATTGCACTTTGCATATTGAAATTTGTTGTCATCCAGGCATAAGGCACACCAGAAAATAGGATATCTTGACCAATTAGCCAAACCTTACCTCCGCCACTTATGTAGTTTGCAATATTTGTCTGGTCTGTTGCTGTAAGCGCCGGACCTGCACCAGGGTTCCAACAATCATAGGTATTCCATATTACCAGTGCATAAATTTGCATTGTTGCGAGATCAGGACCATTCTCTGGATAGCTTGTAGTTGGCCCAAACCAGCCGTAGTTTCCAACACCCAAGATACTATCCAACGCAGCTTGCCAATATTGATCAGGACTTGGCGGACCTAAACCAGCAGGGTCCTCAACAAAAAGAACCTGCTGACGTCCTCCTGGGCGATACGATACCGGGGTCTCTATAGCCTTTATATGTTTTATAGATGGTTCTACCCGCTTTTGTGTCCCATTTATTATTCGCGGGACAGCGTCATCACCAAAGAGCATTGGTACTAATATGAGTGTTAATCCCATTATCATAATCTTCTTCATTATTCCTCCTTTTGTATAATATAGGGATATTTTTGAGTATATTTAATCTGGGATCTGTCCCTATTAATCCCACTTCTCTTTTGTTTCCTCTCACCTCCTTTTATAACATAATATTCTACGTATATCTTAGTTGGAATCTATCTTCTTTTATATAATTATAACTAAAAAATTTAATCTGTCAACCCCTCGAATGCGGAATAAATATTGAGAGGATAAATAGAAAGAAAAAAGGGGAGTGACCCAGCCTTTTTACGAAAGGCTGGGTCACTCCCTTACAATAGATCAAAACCCGTTATTTCAGTAAGAGTAGTTTCTGTGTAGTACTGGAATTTCCTATCTTACATTGCAAGAAATAAATACCACTGGCAACTGAATTTCCACGCTCATCACGACTGTCCCAAATAACCCTGTGGCTTCCTGCCGGCTCATAATGGTCTACCAATTTTTTGACCAATTGACCCAACACATCGTAGACATTAAAACAGACCTTTTGTCCAGTGGCAAGCTGGTACTCAATCACCGCATTATCCCGCATAGGATTAGGCGCGATCTGGCTAAGGGTAAAGACTGAAGCATCGGTTGGAGTTTCACTAACACCAGTAAATGTTATGGGAATCACCTTGAGCCGAATCATGTGGTCTCCACCGCTTTCACCTTGCCAGACACTACTGACATAATTCCACATTCGATCTGGGTAGTCTAATGTAGAATCCCTGAGAAGACCGAGTGAATCAGGACCAGGACCAATAATATATCCTACAACCACACCAAAAGGATTATTTGTTTTGATATCGAGATAAGTAATATCTACTGTATACCACTGGTAGCCTGGCGAGGTCAATCCTGCCATTGAATCTATAAATGCACCTGGCAAGCCTGCAGTTCCTTCATAAACACGTACATCAAATGGACCCGGACCCTCAAAGAGAAATTTTACTTGATGCAAAAGACCACTATCTATGCCCACCTCACTAAATATAAATTGCGCAAAACATCCATCTCCAGGACTCGTAACCAGAGGTGCAAAATTGGGCTGTCCATCATCATAGATAATGGTTCTTGCATTGGTAACCTCAAAATTATATGTTGGAGTACTGCCTTCATTACCGACAAGGTCAGCCGCGCTAATACTGTAGTAGATGTCTGTGTGATATACCTGAGCAGGAATGTCTGCTTCATAAACATCAGACCCCATATCTGCCATCTGAATATCAACCACAGGTCCTGACTCGATCTGATAATGGAGATAAACTGAATCAGTATCTACACCTGAACCTTCATCTGTAACTGTTGCAGAAATAGTATAATCACTGAGTGTATCTGTAGTATCTGACAAAGGAGTATGTACAATAGTAGGCGGCTGCAAGTCAGGTGGTGAGGTATCGGCTATTCGAACATCATCAATGTACCATCCCTGTCCCCCTGATAATGCATCATAGGCAAAAGTGAAGCGGATTTTTATTTGATCCCCAGCCGCAGCATAATTCAATCCTACGAGATCCTGAGAACATATACTTACCCAATTAGGGTTGGTAGTATAACAATAAGCCCACGCAGTCCCTAACTGTCCAGTATTGGCTAATGGTGAATCATAAGTGGGATTGAGGTGTCCTTCAGCAAGTGAATCTATCTGCACCCAGGTCGCACCACTATTTGTAGAAATTTCAATTATACCACCGTCAAAATTAGTTGAAGCACCTTCGAAATCTCCCCAGTAATTAAAAGATAAAAAGAGAGAATCCCAGCCCGTGATATCAATTGCAGGTGAGACCAAGCGTGTAAGAAGACCAGGATTAGCACCAGGCGAATAATACTCTGGAACATCTAATTCTGGATGTCCTGCATACTGGTACCCTGAAACAGCACAACTTTGAGGACCATATGTATTCAGCGTATCTCTAATACCCCAAATAGTATCACCTTCGGTTGTCCAGGGTGTGATAGTTGACCTTTCAAAACTATCAACAAAGTCCTGACGCATGGGATAAAAAACCGGATTAATACCAACCTCAGAAATAGACCTGAACTCTACTACTTGATTTGGTACAGGCTGATGCTGATTTTCAATAACAACAGCATTACCTAAACCTGAAAGGATCACTATACAAAATAAAATCATTGGATACCTTAACGTTTTCATCATTATCAAAACCCCCTAAATCTTTAATACAACTATCTATTCTCATCCTTCCTTAGAATTTTAAAGAAGGATTATTAAATGATGCCCATGATTTTCTTGCATACGTCTATGATTTTTTTGTCGGGTTCCTGAAAGCATCACAAAAACTCCTCACCTCCTTTCTGCCTCAGGAACAGGCATCAATCCATAGCTATATTTTTTAATTTACAACTATATTTATTCTATTGATAATATCTCGGGTGTCAACAATACGATTACCCGCGCCAATCTCAAATCTTCAATGTTACTGCCCATCAATCATTACCCTCAATATGTAACTTGTAACTTTTAAGCCAGATGACCATCCCGCTTTTTAAATCAATGTCCTGGAGTTCTACATACAAACGGTCAGGGAAATATTCAACTACTCCTTTATATTTCACAAGCACGGCAACCCCCGCTTCATACGCATAGCTTGATACCTCACAATCATAGAGCGGTTTGGAAACCGCGCGTGTCTCCAGACATGTGTAATCACTGGCAAGATAAAGCAACCTCGCCAGTTTAATAAACAAACAGTTAACCAGTGACCCCTCATATTTAAAATTACCGGTATTCTCAATCGCTTCAAGATCAAATTCAATTACAGGATATTCCGATTCAATCTTGAATTTATAATGCTTTTTCAGTCTATTTATTTCTTCATATTCTACTACTCTTTGATGTAAATAATCAAGTGACTCATAAACTCTTTGGACAGTATCCGCATCTATTGTTGTATCAAGTTTAAATTCTTCACCATCAATGTCATAAAATTTTGCATCAGACGGCATGAATTTCCTGGTGCTGGCTCTAAATGAACGGAGTATTTGAATTACGCGATCCCTGCCATACCAGTAGAACTTGTTGCCCTCGGCATAACTCGTGTCCCGGTATATTGTTTTAAATATCTTATGAAAAATACCTCTCAGTGTAATTACATCATCCAGGTCAGCCTTTTTTATGGCAATGATCGCATCATCTATGCCTTTTTGTTCGCTTGCTTTAATTAATTTAACATCCAGATTCCCTTTTATCATTAGTTTTTTTAAACTTGGTGAATGTGTGCAGACCGCTTTCAATGCATAATTTTCCCAGTTTGTTATGCGCATTTTTGATAATTCAGAAATAGTAAACTGGTGTATTTTTTTAAGTTCTCCCCGGGACATTGATTTTTCCCATAATTCAATCTCCCGGTCTGGTCTTTTTTCACTTTCTTTATACTGTTCCTTATTTTTCAAAAAATCGCTGATGCTTTTGACTTTTGCAGAATCTCCTTTTACCTTAGCTTTTAGTAAAGGAATAGAAATTAAAAATATAATGATTACAGCGAGATCAATAACTATCCATACTTCCTTTTTAAGATGTATAGGTACAATCGGGTTAAAAAGAACTGCTATAGCACTAAAAACCCATAGCCAGAAAAATTTACGTACCCTATAAGCATACCATATTCCGTAAAGTGATACACCGCATGTAATAATCCGCAAAATAATATAATATGAATAAGGATAAGAACCAATAGCAACAAACAAAAATATAGCTGCTATTATTCGAAGGAATCGAAACATTTGTCTCCTATGCAGGTTTTTTAAAAATTACTTCATCGCCAGAGCAAAAGGATTTTTAATTCAAATTCCGAGCCAGCTATGCTTTTTAACAACATACCCAAAAAGATTATATCACAAAAGCGTGTTGCAGTCAACAGACGCCAGTAAGCACTGAACAATATGCAGTAGGTACCGCACTTGACTTCCTCACAAAACTCATGATAATACTATAACGAGGAGGTAAAAATGAAGTTCTTAATACCATTATTGGTCATAATTTTAATTGTTAGCAATTGTACGTCGGTAGCAAAGTCCCCTGGACAAGTTGTTGCATCAGAAAATAATTTTGAAAATGGGGTAAAGCAGTATGAGAAAGGGCATATCAAACAGGCAATCCATCAATTCGAAAAGGCCATCGAAAAAAACCCTGCTAACTTTAAAGCCTATTTCTATTTAGGTCTATGCTATAAACAGCGAGGCACAATGGAAACGGCACATAAGCATTTTCGAAAGGCAATCGACCTTAATCCCAATGATGAATCGTGGGTCATAAAGGTAAAGGCGGAGATGGAAACTGTTGGTCCAAAAAAAGGAAAGGGAAAGCAAAAATAAATTTTCTAGATTCTACATTGTTAAAGAAGACAGCTTGACAAGCATTTTAATTTATATATAATAATAGTGTATAGTTAAAATTAAATTAATAAGAAGAGGTAAAAAAAGTTCTATCTTATAGAATTATTATAATAAATTTGAAAAAGGCAAGATATAGTAATTACATAGAAAAAGTGGGTTATTGCAATCCCAGAAGAAAAGAATTAAAATTCAATTGGGATCGCATCGAGCATTGGATTTTAAAGAAGCTTAACCTACCAATATTGTGGCTAAAGTGATTACAAAAGAAGGAGGCTAATCATGAAAGAACTTAAAGAGCTTATCGAATACATTGTAAAAGCATTAGTAGATAATCCAGATGCAGTTGGGGTAAATGAAATCGCTGGCGATAAGAGTATTATATATGAGCTTAAAGTCGGTGAGGGTGATTTGGGTAAAGTAATTGGAAAAGAAGGAAGAACGGCGAAGGCAATGAGGACAATAATTACCGCTGCGGCAATGAAGCAAGGAAAACGCACGATATTAGAGATTATCGAATAAGGATGTTTAGTAACTCTTGCCTTTTTCATCCTATTTTGTACGTGGAATAAATAGGGCGTTTTTTAATTGCAAATTGTAGATTTAAAATTTGAAGATTGAGGTGCTCGATTCTCGATGCTGGATACTCGATACTCGTGAAGGAAATTTGTTAATTAATTATTATTGTTACAAAAAAGGTATACTAGGGTAGTCAGTCTCTCCAAACAAATTCATCATGCCCTGAGTGGTACTTTGATGCGCAAAAATCCATGTTCGTACACGGCTTTTGCTTTGTCTGCCACAACAGGATAGCAAAACGAAATGTATTTTTCGTATTCAATATTATCGGCAGCGGCAAACAAAATCAAACACTTCGCATTCACTTTCAGTTTGATGGTTTCCTTATTCACTCCAGGAAGTGCAACTTCAATAGTGAAGCTGTTTTCTAATTGATCAATACAGATACAGATATCCGGCTCAACTTTGTTTCGAACTGCAATCATATTAAATTACCTCCACAACCCCGCCCTTTTAGTAAAGCGGCGGGATAGAGTGTCCCGAATCCATCTATTCTCTGTTTATCGTCACCTTGTATCATTTTTTTTAATTTCCAGCATCCAGTACCTATAACAGTACTTAAGTATCTGTATGCTTATTATGCAATTCTCATACCAGTGTAAAACCATCGAAATTTCGAGAATTTACTAAGATTTCTTAATAATACTGTGTAATTTTTTATACACTTTGTGTCATAAATGACATAACAATACAAACGGATGGTGCGATGGGGTCAAATCTCGACAGGATGACCGAGAATACTGAAATTTGTAGGAGTAGAGCCTTCAATTAATGGAAAAAGATGAAGTTAAGAAGCTGGGAAGTTCAGAAGTTCTGAACCTTATAACCTCAATACTTCAAAATACGCGGGCCCCTGTTAAATAACGTAACAGAAATACCCATGCTTCTTCCAAAAATTTATTTAACGGGGCGGGCGCAAACGCCCTACGCAGCACGTTCTATTCCGAAATCACAGACGCTTTACCGGCAAGCTCCGGTAACAGAGTGATTTCTATCCTCCGATTCTGACTACGGCCATCCGACGTCTCATTACTCGCCACAGGATGATATTCCGACATCCCTATGGCCTGCAAGCGCACCGCTTCCATGCCAATCTTCTCCTGCAGAAAACGCACAACATTCGTTGCGCGTGCCGTTGAAAGTTCCCAATTGGTAGGGAATTGTTTTTGCAGATGCGAATGTATCGGCACGTTGTCAGTGTGTCCCTCGACGCGAATAATTTTGTTTTGGGTGTTTTTCAAAACGTTACCGACCCGCTCCAGTATTTTCAGACCATCAGATGTGATTTCTGCTTCGCCCGAAGGGAACAGAATTTTATCAACCATACTGACCGACAGTCGGCCGGCCAACTGGGTGATTTTGATCTGACCTTGTTCAATTTCCTTCTTCATATCGGTAACGAGTTCATCATAAGTGCCCCTCAGCCGTTCAATCTCTTCTTCTTTTTCCTTGGAAATATCAGCGATTTTGGCTTCGAGCTCGAGCTGCGCTTCCTTATTGGCATTATAAAAATAATAAGTAGTACAGGCTAACGCCAAAGCAATTACGCCCACAACAATGAATGTAACTTTCATCATCCTTCCTCCTTAGTTAATGATTCCTAATAGTGTAATTGAAATTTTGAGCATGTCAAGACCAAATGCTGTAGTACAAATTCATTCCCTTAAGAATCATTTCCTCAAGTGCTGAGATGATATCCTCAGTTCAATCTGTATTCTTAGAAAGTGTAGCGCGCAGAGATCCCTAATATGTTTTGTGTATCATGATGTATGTCTGGTTCCAAAGTAGCATACGAATTGAATGACCCGATTCTTAGATTATACGCAAAGTCAACTCTTACTTTTTTATCAATGAGATGTATACCAGAACCCATTGTTATGATGATTTGCTTTGCATATGGATATTCCGGATTCCACCAATGATATAGGTATCCGATACGAACTGGTAAAAATTTAAGTGGGACAAATTCAAAACCAAAGTTAAGTGTTGTCTGTTTGGGATAAGCAGATGCATAGCGTTGCCAAATCCTATGTTTTATTTCTACGCCAAGCAGACCATAACCTTTGTTAATCAGTGCAACACCACCTCCAAAATCCATAAACCAATTGTGAATTGGATCACCATACTCCCAGTAATGATATGTAATATCGCGAGTTACTAAAGCACCAACGCTTATGGTTTTATCGTATATCGGTATTCTGTAAATACTCTGTATACCTCCGTATGTTTCTTTGTCAGACATATATCCATCTGAACGATAGGAGAGTTTATGTTTAACTTTGATTCCTACGGTTAGATTATTCCCACGATAAACAACTGGAAAAGTTAAAGCCTTAGTGTTATTGACGTTTGAGTAATACCCCATGTCTGTATAGGTATATCCAAAGCCAAAAAACCATTTTCCACCAGGCAAGGTTATTGACACTGATGGATCAACCAGCCATGTTGTCTCGTCACTCTCCCAGTAGTTGATATATTCAGTTGTCTTTATCATGTCCCTGCGGTATGCACCGTGTAGACCAAGACTTATCCATTTGAAGACTTGAAACGCTACAACTGCAGTATCACGAGTATTCTTTATGTCATATCTTACATAACTCATTTCCCAGGGGGAATAAAATCCCAAATCTCTTTTTAAACCAGAAAATGAACCACCAATTGCCCATTGTTTCATATATTTATAGATTCCACCTATCGCAATAGTGCCTCCAGTCCAGTCTGTCTCTGATGAAATTTCCGATGTGTTATCAAAGCCATATATGCTTCTTAAATACAATGAGGATTTACCACTATCATCTTCAATTATACCAGCAGATAATTCACCAAAATTATAAATGTTTATTTCGTTTCCATATTCTTCAAGAACAATATCCAAATTGCCGAGTGCTGCGAGTCTCAGGTTTTCATTTATTAAAGATGGTTCGTCCTCACGATAGTATGCGGTTGCCACACTGGTGAGGACAAAAAGGATTGTGACAAAAGTTTTATAAAATTGATCCATATCGCCTCCAACACTTGATTATACTGAATTGGTATTGCATGTCAATAATACGATTCCAATCAAAAATAATCTTGGCAAAGGACGTAGTAATTTTACCCAAATCCATGATTTGGTTGTGAGATTGAGTACCCCATTTAACCTATTTAACCTAGATTTATGAGAAACAGAGATGGATAAGAGAAGACTTTTAACCCTTCTTTTTTACCACAATCACCTTTGTAAATGTTATGCTATTCGGGATCAGAATTTCTTCGCCATCATTTCCTTGCATAATGGTATAACGTAAGTTTATCTCTTTAACCCTCCCTTCTGAAGCACTTACTTTGATATAATCTCCAATTTCAAATGGATGATATAAGAGTATTAAAATTCCTGCCAGGAAATTACCAATTATATCCTTGAAGGCAAATCCGACGGCAAAACCAGTCAATCCAAAGCTGGCAATTATGACAGAAACATTTATTCCTAAAGTTCCTAAGGCAGAAATGATACCTACTATAAAAAGGAAATAAAAAGTTAAATTACCAAAGAGGGTCTGGAGATTGGAAGGCACGTTCAACCGAATAGTTAACCTTCTTACTACCTTTTTTAATATAATAGCCAGTAAGAAAAATACAAGAAAGATAATCAACGAAAGGAATAGAGAATTGAGGTGCACCCCTAAAAAATCTTTCATTTTTCTATCCTCAAGTAGACTGCAACTGGTAAGTTGATACTAAGTAACGAATTTTAATATAATTTTTAACCATATCCAATATCCTTTCACAACCAAGCCGCAAATTATACCCAAAATCTCTTTGCAGTCAAGACAAAACTAAACGCAGTATCGTCCACCAAATAGAATGGCGGACTCGCCTTTCGGAGAATGGGGGAAACGGAGATGGGGAGGGGTCAGGATATCAGGGGATCAGGGTGAAGGACATCAGAATATCAGGGGATCAGGATGGAGGATATAAGGGGATCAAGGAATTAAGGAATCAGGACATCAAATGACCCCTGTATTCTACGGTTGAAGGCATCTCACATTTGTTCGATACACTGAAATCTGCAGCTCAATCGGAGATTAAGGCATATTTCGTGCACGCTGCGCTGAAGCAAAATAATAATAAAGAGCGTCCCTGTAGAATATGCTTCGCATGGAATAGTTTACACACTCCACCCCGTACGCTGACGCTACGGGACAGGCAGGGCAGGTCGCATTCCACCACAGTGTAATAAAAAAGAAAGATTACACATGGCGAGCGGGATAAATAGGGCGTATTTTAATTGCAAATTGCAGATTTGAGATTGAAGATTGAAAGAATGAAGGATACTAAAAAGTGTCGAACGAAAGGCTTTTTTGTAATATCATTACATTATACGTAGTAAACCGGTATAAATAAAATTTTGGTTTTGTTTTTTGTCATTGAGCCCCAGTAATTCTTTGTCAAAACAACAGCATATTTCGTTTTATATAAATCAATAAAACTTGCCAGGCTACGCGATATCTTTTCAATATCAAAGTGTGAATACTTAACTTCAATCGGAAGAACAGTGTTCTTTAAATGGGCGACGAAATCAACCTCAGCTCCTGATTTTGTGCGCCAAAAATTTATTTTCTCTACGCCCTGGTATAATTGATTGAGTCTTATAAATACAGCATTTTCTATAACTGCACCAGCATCTGTGCGTTGAGCCAGACTGTTAAAATTTTCCATGAGGTTGTTTCTAAATCCCATGTCATTGAAATATATTTTAGGATTCTTGGTGAGCTCTTTCTGCCGATTTTTAAAAAATGGTTTCACCTCCTGGCAAATATAGGTTTCTTTTAAAATATTCAAATGTTTTTTTAGCTTACGGTAATCAAGTGCCGATACCTGGCTTAAATTTTGATAGACAACAAGATTACCTATTTGTGTTGCCAGATATTGTGATAACATAAAAAGATTCCTTTCAGTTGCGAGTTCTAATAGTGTTTTGATGTCTTTTAGAACATAGTTATTATAAATATCCGTAAGCAGTTTTTTTCGCACCTTTTCACTGTCGGCTATAACGACTGCTGGATATCCACCCCAGATACAGAATTCTTCATACTGTTTGATCATCTCGCCAGCAAAAATATCTTTTCCTTTTTTTATCTTAATTGACTCACCGTTGCATAACAATTTTAATACGTTCTCATTATTTTCATTGTATATCCTCTCCAATCTATTATCCTGTACGCTCAGGAATTCTCTGAAATTGAACGGGTACAGATAAAAAGTTAAGATCCTCCCGACCATGAATTTTCCAACTCTGGCTTTTATGTCCAGAGATGATGAACCTGTAATGAATATTTTTACTCGCCTGATTGTGTCGTAGATTAACTTTAGCTTTTGTCCACCATCAACAGCATATTGGAATTCATCTATCATTAAATAAAAATTATGAGAATGGTGTTTAGGAATATAGGAATGGATAAAAGAAACAGGATCTGATTCAAATTGAGCAAGAAGTTTTCTGTTTTCAAACGTCACAGTTTTTATCAATTCATCTTGAATTCCCATGGTTTGATTCAAATAGTTTCTTAATATGCCCAAAAAAGTGGTCTTTCCGGATTGCCTTGGACCAATTATAGCAATAAATTCTCTTCTTTTAATAAACGGCTCAATACTTTTGCTAAAATCTCGCGAATAGATCACTATTAACCTCACTATTTATGCATTAATTGCAATTTTAGTATAACCATTTTTGCAGATTTGTCAAGAGCGAAGATTATATTAAGACAAGGAGACATGGAGATGGGGAGGGGTCAGGGGATCAGTATATCAGGATATCAGAGGATCAGGGAATTAAGGAATCAGGATATCAAATGATCTCTGTATTCTGTGGTTGAAGGCATCTCACATTTGTTCGATACACTGAAATCTGCAGCTCAATCGGAGATTAAGGCATATTTCGTGCACGCTGCGCTGAAGGATTATTTTAATTATGCGTCGAGCATTAGGCGTAGGTGATTTATTTAATCAGGAATGGTACTTCGTAAGGTAGAATGAATTCAATAATAGTATCATTCAATTTTACTTTGTTCTTTAAAGCAAGGTTCACAATATACCCCTTTTTAACCTGGTATTTCTTCAGAAAAGATTGAAATCCTCGGGATATTGCTGGCTTTGCCAATCGTTGAGCTTTTACTTCAATGGGTATGATGTTACCATACATATCTTTGGCAAGAAAATCAACTTCTGTTTTCTCTTTTGTTCGCCAAAAGTATATAGATCCTTTCCACATTTTCATTAATGATGAAAAACAGAAATTTTCCAGTAAAGAGCCTTTATCGCGATTGTCTTCAAATGCTGCAAAATTCTTTAAGGCGAAATTCCTTAATCCAGTATCAATAAAGTATACCTTTGGCATTTTTGTTAATTCCTTTCTTAAATTAGTGAAATACGGTCTCAGACGCGCCAGAACATATGTATTTTCAAGAAGATATAAGTAGCTATCAAGAGTCCGATGATTGAGCCTTATTGTCGAACTAATCTCATGAAGATTAATTAGCTGACCGATTTGTCCGGCTAAAAGCGTCACCAATTTAGTATATGCAAACTGATTCTTCACCTTCATAAACCCAATTATGTCTCGTTCTATGTAGCTTGAATAGATTTCCTCCAGAAATCGCATTTTCTCTTCCTTGTTGTCTTCCAATGCTACCCTTGGATAACTACCATAGATAATAAAATCATACAGGTAATCAAAAATTTCTCTGCGATGGTAGAACGAGATTTCCTTTGGTTTGGAAATAAGTCTGTAGAGTGCATTATTTTTAAAAGATAAAAACTCACAGAATGAAAATGGGTATAAACTAAATATTCGCTTTCTACCAGCTAAAGACTCAGAAATCTTCGCTTTCACTTCTAACGACGAAGACCCAGTTACCACAAATTTTACCGGCAACATTAAATCATATATTCCCTTTAAAAATACCCCGGGATTTTCTAATCGCCGGACCTCATCAATAAAGACATAAAGATTCCTGTTTATCCTTAACTCGTCCTTTAGGTATTTAATAAAATCTGCCTGTTCCCTGAATAATGTAAGATCAGTTATCAAATCCAAATTAAAAAATTTAATCTTCCCGGGAGAATTTTTTTTGTCCTTTATTAAGTAGTCTTTTAATTGTAACAGCAACGTAGTTTTGCCGGTTTGGCGTGCTCCAGTAATAACAGTAATTTCTTTATCCCTGAGATGTTTTTTTATCTGTGGGAATATTTCCCGTGAAACCAATGTTTTATTCATACACTACAATTTTAACCAGAATTTTATTGTAGTCAAGTACAATTTTTCTCGTTAAGTGAAGCGTAGGATATCTCTTTTTTGTTTATATTAAAAAACATGGTTTATTAAGGTGCAATGGGGAGGGGTCAGAACATCAGGGAATTATTGAAAAAGTGAAGGATTAAAACATTGAAGAAGAAAAACAGTTGCTTCGCAAATACTGAAAGGAA
>JAGMEL010000340.1 GCA_023128195.1 Caldifarciminota bacterium
ATATCAATATAATTGGTGCCATCAGTGGGAATAAATTCGTTGTAATAAAAAGTCCAATCGGTCGTGCCATTAACTTCAGCGCCAAGAATACTTTCGCCAATAGAATATGAACTATATCTTGACCAGTAGAATTTTGCGATTATATCTGCGTTATTGGCATTCTGCGTTTTGATATATGCATGAAGTGAGTAATATGCTGAATCAGAATAGCATACCATTCGTTTTTCAAAATTGGTAATAATTGGAGAACTGCCCACAGGACGAATCTGACATAAAGACCTTGTACCCTCATAAAAAACAGTATCATCATAAAACTCATCAGGGTGATCAAGTAACCAGATGGTACAGCCTTCGTCCTCAAAATTACCAAACCATATTATTTCTCTTCCCAGTCGAAACTGCCAGTTCCTTATAGGAGTAATGGAAAGGATAGAAGATATACTACCATCTCTTGTAAGATGTAAAGGTGTAGATATCCAATAACCATTTTCTTCCAGCAACCCGAGTTCATTCGTATATGGCGAAATTTCAGATGTTAAATTAAGTGTGTCCAGAATAATTTCAGCTGTTACACTATCTCTATTTACAATCATATATGTTCCTAATTCTTTTGAACGTCTGGAAAGATTATCCAGGATATGTAACCCCAGTTGACCTTTTGCTCTTTGCGGAATGTAATCGTCAATATAAATCGGAGTCACAGAGTAATAATAAAATCCTGTTTCATTAATTTTAGCATTTAGAATCATTGATGGGAACGTTTCAAAATAGTTTAAATCAAATGCAAAATCTCCAAGCGAATGCGCAATCAATTTTCCATTATAAACTTCAAAAGGTTGTATGACATGCGCATGATGACAGACGATTAAATCTGCTCCTTCATCTATTGTATGATGTCTCAGTGCAATATCATCCCATCTGGGGGCCAATGAAAAAGGAGAATAGAACTCATCTTCATTATAATCATCATTCCCAGATATCCTTGGAGGTGCTAACGAATATTCGTTGCCCGCATGCATCTCAACGACAATGAGGTCGGCATCGTCTTCTACGGCGTGGATTTGCTGGGAGACATTAAACTCAGTAAGATGTGCAAAACCCGGTTTGTTAAACCCAGCATTCAGATAGGGCTGGTAATTATCATACTGGCCGGTTCGATTGCAAGAAGCCAAAAAAGCAATATTGACACCAGATTTTAAAGTAAATAGAGGTAAGTATGCTTCATAGGAATTCGCACCTGCGCCCGAATATAAAATATCATTTTGTAATAAAACATCCTGTGTTTGACGCATTCCTTCTAAACCATAATCAATTACATGATTATTTGCTAATGAAACAACATCGATCCCAGCATATACCAAACCAGCTACATTTTCAGGAGAACCCCTAAATATAATCGGCTTAGTAGGATGTGCTGTACCGACAGAACACAGAGGGCTTTCGAGATTAACTACTGTAATATCTGCTGCATCACCTAAAAAAGGAAGGGTCGGTTCAAAAATTGCCTCAACTCCAAGGGTCGGAATAATTCCGCCCGGATATTCATATCCTCTCGCTAACATAATATCACCAACAAAATTCATGGTAACGGGAAAAGTTGTGGGGCCAGGATCGACTGTAATTTGACAGGAAGCTCTTCCCCATAAGTCAGTGCTATCTACAACTTCCAACAATACTGTATATGGATGATCATCTTCAACAATATAAGTATGAAAAGGGTTTGGCTCATTACTCGTTGAATCATCTCCGAAATACCAAAAATATAGATGATGCTCACTATCAGGGTCAATAACAATGCTATAAAATTGAACATCCACACTTCTTATTCCACGAGCATTTACAAAAATTTCACCTATTGAATAATCTATCTGTACTTGTGGTGGAATAGGAAGATCGCTTGTTATGTTAATTATTTCATCGAAATAAACAACACCGTCAGGGTCTATATCCCTGTCATTTATGAAAACGATACCAGTAATAATAGGTAGATAGCCAAACCAGGCAAGCCAGTCTTCAGCAACCGGGAGTTGATAAATATTCCAGGTATACAAAGGAAATGCTCCCTGATATACAGTAATCCATGTTTCGATATTCAATTGCTGCGTCCCGGCAAATGAATAAAATAGGGTATTTACTGAATCTACTAAACCAAACCCTTGAATTTCACCACGGTTCTCAATGAAAGCTGCAACCTGCCAAACATCGCCTGTATCTATAGCAATTGAATCGATTATTTCAAGTTTCCAGGTATTCCCGTATAATTTAAGTGAGTATGGAGTATTATTATAGGTATTCGTGGTATCTAAATTCCATGCATCAGGATCCATGTCTTCTCCAGGATAAGATAATAATTCGATTATTCCATCGTCAAAATTCTCAATAATTTCACCACGGGTCAAATAAGCCCATGTCTTTTGTGCATCCCTTGTATTGTTACTTAAAGAACTCCCTCCCAACTCGTCCCGCGCATATACAGGAAAAATAAAGGTTAATATTAAAATCACAAGTAATAACATTTTCTCTTTATTCTTCATAATTAAATTCGATGATCAACAGAAATCATATTATATTATAACTAATTATGATATATATGTCAAGTGTAAGTGAACAATCAAAAAAACTTATCTACACCCCGCCCTTTTGTAAAAGAGCGGGGTACATTTGTCCATCAAGTTTTAAACGTTTTATAATTCTTTCGGTATTGACATTTTGTCGATTCTTGTTATTATTATGTATAGGTCTTTGAAAAATCTTTAGAAGGCGCGTTTTCAGATTATAAAGTTCTGGTGCCATTACAAATAGTTCGTGTACTTTTTTTTGCACGAACATTAATAATTTGAAACGGTACTGGCTTAATAGGCAGATCCTTCGTATTTATATTAAATGATTAAGAAGTTTGATTATATTTGATTGATAAAGGGGGTATAGGTTTTTTATTTAATTACTGTTCTCTGTTTTTTTGTGATTTCTCAGCAAGGCAGTGCAGAAGCCTTCCTTGGAAGAGTATACTTTAATATGGCTGGTAGCGTGCTGACTCCTGAATCAGAGACTATCCTTAAGGATATAGCCAGTAAGATACGTGCAGAGCCGAATTTAATGATTGACTTGAACGGCTACACAGACAATATCGGTTCGGTTTCTGCTAATGTCACTCTTTCCAAAAAAAGGGCAGATCAGGTAAAAGCTTATTTAGTGAATAACTTAAAAGTAGCCAGTGGCAGAATCCATGCTGCAGGATTGGGCGCACAAAACCCGATTGCCTCGAATGAAACCGAAGAAGGCAGGCAAGAAAATCGCCGGGTGGAGATCGTAATACGCAAGCCTGATGCTCTGCTGATATGGTTTAAGAATGATGTAAAGGTGCAGCCGCCGACTATAAAACCCGATTGGCTCGATCCTGTTCCGAATTTGTATCTTTATCGCCGTTATAAAATAACTACAGGCAAAAACTCGAGTGCAGATATCCTGTATCCAAATAAAGGTGTGCTGAGCATAGGCGAGGACGCCATGGTCATTGTCCACGGTCTGGAACTGAAGCGAAAAGAAAAGCCGCTCATAAAAAATTTGGAATTGCAGAGCGGCGGTCTAGAGGCAATATTAAAAGATATAAGCAGTCAGGATGATTCTATTATAAGTACACCGGCTGCCGTAGTTGAACTATATCCCCAGAGCAGTGAAATACTGGTAGATGAAAAACTAAAAGAACTGGTATCTGTTTATCAAAACAATGCCGATGTCTCAGCTGTGGCAGAAAAAGTTGTAGTAGACAAAGGCGAGGGCACGGTCGTTAAACAAGAAGAACCGCCGGAACAACCCCGTCCCCTACCTTTGGCACCGGTGCTTATTTCTCCGCAGATGAACGAAAAAAAGTTTTTTCCCGACGACATCATATTTGTCTGGCAGCCGAGTGGAGTGCTCTCTCATCTTGTAGTCGCCGAGGATTCTTTGTTCCGGGAAATAACCTTTGATGCCTATATAGCCAATGATTCGCTGATCAGTTCATTAAGAGAAAACAAATACTACTGGCATGTAAGCGGAATTGATAAAGACAGCCTGGAAGGTGAATATTCTGATTACAGAACATTCATTGTCGAGATCGACACATTGAAACCGCAGCTTAAGGTTGGCATCTTGCCGGGCGAACAAGAAGGCGAGTTTATTCTTGCCGGTCATACAGATACAGATGCAGAACTGTATATAAATGATGAAAAAATTAAAATGGATAAAGATGGTTCATTCTCGTATACCATACGCGAAGATTATCAGGGCAGTTTTGTTTCGGTCGGGGCAGTCGATAATGCCGGAAATACTACAGAAATCTGTTGCAAGATTCCCCGCGTGCCCGTGTTTATACTGGGTGTGAATGCCGGGTTGTTCAGAATGCAAAGTCCCAATAAAAACAATACAGAACTGGGTTATTACCATGGTCTTGAGTTCACCAGAATGTTATCGCGCAGCATCAGTTTCTATCTGAACACAACGATGGGAAGGATCGAGAAAGAGGTCGGCAATGAACTCTATAAGACAAACATCATACCGTTTGAGGTCGGTTTCAGAAAGGAGTTCAATCTGGGCCGCATAGCACCGTTCTTTAATATCGGTTCGGGTTTTATCTGGTGGCAGAAAAGTTTAAATGGTGAGGTTATTGTTACAGCCGGTGACGACGGCCGAGGAATTGTTGATACATCAATAGGAAGTGGGGTTGGCAGTAGGTTCTATTTAGGTGGGAACTGGCTTTTGAATCTG
>JAGMEL010000341.1 GCA_023128195.1 Caldifarciminota bacterium
AATAAGGCATATGTGCAAAAAGTATTAATTGTAATAAAAGTCCGGTAACAATTAAAATGTTCTTACTTTTTTTATTAGTAAACTCGGTTTCATTTAAGAAAATCCCCAGTATAATACATGAACATGCTACGAGCTCACCAAAATAATTTATACCGGAACCTATTTTCCCAATCGAGATTGTCACAAGTGCCGAAATAACAAGGTAAATAACTAACAGGGAAAGTTTTTTTCTTAGTATGATGTGGATAACGCAGGCGAATGCAAATGCAAATAAAATTGCGTGAATCTGTAATGCTGCAACACACATTCTTATTGCAAAAAAGATACTGAAAACATTGGCATTGTACGTAAAATTATGAAGATAGAACTGCCCGTGCGTCAAATTATTTAAGAATAAAAAGATACTGATATATATCAGGCTGAGAAAAATGAAATAGACAACCCCCCTTTTTACATTTCTAAATGTTATATAGATAAGGGACGCAAGAGGAGCAGCAATGAAACTCTGTTTTGTATATAGCGCTAAAATAAAAAAGGGTATGGAAAGATACACGCTCTTGAGGTTTTCGAACTTAAAGACAAAATACAATCCTGTGAGACTGAATAACAGAGCCAATGCATCAACACGATACAATGGATAGGCATAGAATATATATGACGATGCAAAGAAAAAAAGGGAACTAATGATTATCGATTTTTTAAATGACCCCTCTTGCGAACGGATATTTTCTTTTAGAATAGCATAGATTAAAAATCCGGATAAAATTGTAGCGATAAAAGAAATAAATCTGCCGGGGGCAAATGAAACACCAAAGATTTTAACGAAGAGTGCGCATAGAAAAGGATAAACAGGTGGATAATTCCCAACCAGATAGGGATAATGTGTAATATCCTGATATATACTTTGTCCCTGGGATATTAAAACAGCCTGATTTAATATGAATCCCTCACCATAACTAATTTGATACGGATAATTTATTAAAACAACGGATTCAATTATGAAAAAGATAGCGTAGACTGTTAGTCCACCTATCAAAATAATCCATAAAGCTTTCAAGATTGGGGGTTGATATTTATTATATAACATCTAATATCTTAAATCTATCATCTGTTTTCTGCCGGGAAGGGGATTTGAACCCCTATACCCTTTCGGACACTAGGTCCTGAACCTAGCGCGTCTCCCAATTCCGCCATCCCGGCTTTTTCAATAATACCCGATTATATATGAAAGTCAATATTCACTAAAAGGGGACAGGCTACTTTTTGTAAAAGACGCATACTTATAAGAGTAACTATAGATAGAGCTTAAAACTATAATGGTGAGATTTATTTTATATCTAAAAGTTATTAAATACAAAAAGTAGCCTGTCTCCTTTTGCCAAATAATTTAAAATAAATTTCTCGATAATCATTCTTACCGCCCAGAAGTTGCGTTGTTATTGGCATTACCTTTTTTGCCAATTTTGACATCTTTTGCGCCTTATTCCTGATATCCCACTGGGCAGTTGGGTCTTCGCGCAAGCGTGAAATGTGATAAAGTTCTCTAAGGTTTACATTTAAAAGCATCCTTTTACAGTGGGCATTAGTAAGAATATAAGAGCCAATATTACCCACCTTTTTTTCTATTTTATGATAAACTTTTTCTGTTTTTTTGATAATCTCGATAAACCTTTTTTCTTCACCCACTTCTTTAACCGAATCCGGGATTGTAAATCCAATATCTGGGTCATATTCCTGACAGGTTATTGTGGCAACACGATGACGCTTCAACTGTCCAAAACATGCAGCAGATACCTTTAAAGAATAAGTTAAATTGGCACATTCGAATTCCCGCAATGTGACATCATATAATTCCATATGCTGACAGGATTTTTTAAAGAGCGCAACTTTCTTCTTCTTGGACAGATTTCTTACACACCTTATAGCATCTGCATAACTTCTCTTTGAAACCTTAAACAAGAGCGCCGCGAGGATTCTATCATCACCATCTGGAGTATAATCAACAAGCTCGACATCAGTAATTCCTTTTTTCTCGGAGCTTCTAATTTTCGTAACTTCCAAACTTCGCATGTGTTTTCGTAACTCACGATATGTTTTCTGGTCATAATCGTTCGCCTTATAAAATAGAATAATTGATGGCGCAATCTTTTTTACCAATCTGCAGAACTTCTTCCCGAGCACATTAATTTCCTTAAGATTATGAGACGCAAACCTTCTCATCATCAATTCCAGATTTCGTGCATTTATTGTAGTCCCAAGCTGGGTCTGGGTTGCCATGGAGAGAATGTACCGTGCATCTTCTTTCGCAAGATTTTCCAAGAGTCTTTTACCCCTTTTATCCTTTGCTAGATCAGGGAACTTTTTAAGATTACACTCCCTTATCTTTTCAAATAGAGTCTTATAAAAATCATTCTGGACCTTAATCATGTCGCTATATTCATTAATTAAACCTGTCCCCTTTAATTCTTCAGGAATCACAAAATCACCTTTAAGTGTAACGTAGCGCTGCGATTTTTCTGTATATGAACATAATCGAAATTTCTCAAGTTCTTCAACTGCCCGGCGCGAAATTCCAATAATATCAAAATTGAAGACTGCATGTTCAGCAACTGAATGATGCCCCATTTCAAAAATAATTGCGCGGTTTGATCTCCTTGCCTTTTCTACCTCTTTTCTTGCCTCTTTTCTTAAGTTATTAACTGATTTTGGGCTTCTGCTAATACGTGCATATGCAGCAGAGATGGATTCTGGTGTTAAAATTACCTTTCCGTCTTTGTATTCTTGTAATGCCTCAATGTCTACATTAAATCCAGCTAAAATGATCCTCATAGCATCACAGATTGCACAGATTTGAAAATAGATTACACAGATTATTATATCGTATTCGTAATTCGTGTGTCGTATTCGTTAATTTGAATTTTGGCATTTGGCATTGATCCACGCCCTTCACAGATGAACGGGATTCATTTGGCATTTTTATTTTGTCCTTTGTCATTAATCTTTATCCTTTTTCAAATCGTCTTTCTATATCCCTGGCTATTAATTTCAATGACGATAGCATATCTTTTGCTGTCTTATAATAAAAATCTATATCCAATCCTACTGGATCAGATATCTCATTATATTTCACCCTTCTTTTGTATTCTTTCAGGAGAAATGTCTTTACTGCTGCCCTGGGCAAAATGTCCAGGACCGCAATGTAATGTCTGTACTCCATAACCAAAACTAAATCTGCCCATTCAAGCAATTCTCTTGTAAGTGATTGAGATAGCTGTTGTGTTATTGATCCACCATACTGCTGCACAATATTTTGCGCATTCGGTGAGGGCGTCATGCCGTTCATCATCAATGTCCCGGCCGATTGTACTTCACAATTTCTCTCGCTTATCAGTGTTTTCAAAATTCCTGCAGCCATGGGACTTCGGCACGTATTACCACTGCAGACAAATAATACATTAAATTTCAAAAAGTTGTCCATCCTTATATTTCTACCATAAACCTTCTCGATTTCCAGAATAGAAGTCACTCCCTTTCTTTTAACTACAGGTGGTGTTGTTGTTAAATCAAGAACAGTGGATGGTCTGGACAAAAGGTTTCCACCATTGATCACTAAATTGATATCACTGAATCTTTCAGCGATTTCATACGCTGATTTAAGCGTATCCCTACTAGATAGATTGGCACTTGTTACAGCCAGAGGTTTGTTATAAAGACTCAAAAGTTTAATAATAAAATCAACCTGAGGAATTCGTATGCCGATTTTTTCTGTAATATAGGGTAAAGAAACACCTGCCCTTTTTTTTAGAATAATGGTAAGTGGTCCGGGAATAAAATATTCGATGATCTTTCTTTTTGTTAATATTGTATACTTGTCTATTTTGTTCTTTGGTAAAAAAAACGTGAAAGGTTTGTCATCCCGTCCTTTTATTTCAGCCAATTTTTCGGCGGCATCAAAATCTGAACCATCTACAGCAAAACCATAAACAGTATCAGTAGGTAAGGCGATTATACCACCGGTTTTTAAAACGTCGATTATTTTGTTGAAGAACTCAGATGTCTTTTTGATTTTTATTATCATAAGAAATATTAATTCTTAGATTCAGAGCAAGAATTTTAGAATAAGTTAGCGGTTATTTATTCTGTAATTGTCGATACAATCGGCTGGCAAAGATTGCAGCGTTTTTTGCTCCGTGTTTTCCAATCCCAAATGTTGCCACAGGCACACCCGAAGGCATCTGGACAATTGAAAGCAAAGAATCCATACCGCCCAGGGTCGAAGCGTTTAAGGGTACACCAAGAACAGGGATGTCAGTCATTGATGCAATAAATCCTGGTAAATGCGCAGCAAGTCCCGCGCCCGCAATAATTACCACAACGCCTTCATCCTTTGCCTTCTTGATCAATTCCTGAATTTTCTCTGGCTGCCGGTGTGCAGAATGGATAAATGTTTC
>JAGMEL010000342.1 GCA_023128195.1 Caldifarciminota bacterium
CATATTTTTCTTTATCTTCAGTGCCTTTACTATTATATTCCCACTCCGTCTCGGTATAAAATCACTCGGGCAAAGAGATTTCTAGTAATAAGGACATCAGGGGATCAGATTATCAGAGGATCAGTAAACCAGAAAATCTAAATCCGAAGCACTACCCAGCACTTTTTTGAAAAGTGCTGAGCAAATTACCAAAAACACAAAATTCAAAACTTTTTCCTTAAGGGAAATTACAGAAAATGTGTTTATAACATTTGAATTTAGGATTTAGGTATTGTTCACCCCGTGAAATAAAAGTAATTTAATTATGGGAAAAGAAAAAGGAAAACAATCAAAGTTAGAAAAAATAAAATCTTTTAAGGAAGGTTGTATTTCACAGGGTAAAGAGTTTAGTCCTGAATTTAATTCAGGATTGAAATTAGGATTTGACCAAACTGAAGCGAGGTTCAACCGGGAACTTTCTTCCTTATATAGGCAATCACTTCTCCAACCTGCTCTTTGGGTGTCGATGCCCCGGCAGTTACACCAACGCTTTCAACATCTTTAAACCAGTTCATATCAATTTCATCGACTGATTCGATATGGTAAGAGGGTTTGTATTTTCTACACATCTGGTATAATCTCGTGGTATTAGCACTGTTTTTACCTCCAATAACAATCATCGCGTCAGCTTTTTTGGCAATCCTTACAGCCTCCTTAACTCTTGAAATTGTTGCCTTACATATTGTATTATAGATTTTCATCTCAATAACATTACTCATTAAATTTGAAATAACCTCATTAAGATGTTCAAGGTCAAGTGTTGTTTGAGGCACCACACCAATTTTCCGCTTTCTAATCTTTACATGCTCAGAATAAATTTCCGCCCGGTCACCACCGTATCCCAGAAGCCCTTTCACCTCAGGGTGGTCCTTTTCACCGATAATTACCACAAAATAGCCTTCTTTGATCAATTTTTCAACGTAGCGCTGTGCCCGGCGCACTCTTGGGCATGTAGCATCAACGATTTCAAATCCATTACTGTGAAGTTTCTTGAGTACATCAGGATGAGCACCGTGCGAACGAATAATAACCTTTTTATTCTTGATTTCGTTTATATGATCTACTGTAATTATTCCTTTTTTCTGCAGATTTTCAACTGCTAAACGGTTATGTATCAAAGGACCTAATGAATATACACGCTTCCACTTTTGGGCTGCTTCAAGAGCCATCTTAATCGCCCTCTTCACGCCAAAACAGACACCGGCATATCGTGCACGATAAATCTTCATTTTAGTTTTAGGAGCTCCTCTTTTATTTTCGCCCCAAATCTGTCAAAATCTTTGCGGTCTCTTTTATATCCAACAGGGTATATAGGCGTGCCAAAACTGATCTTTAATTGATTAATCCGTAATACCAACGATATAAACTTCTTGTCAGAATTTGAAATATAGGCAGGTATAACCGGCACGCCAAGGTCTATTGAAAGATAACTCACTCCGGGATTAAAGGGCAAAACATATCCTTTCCTTGACCTTGTACCCTCAGGAAAAATCACCATTGCATTTCCTTTTTTTAACAACCTTATTGCGGTGCGTAAACCCTGAATTCCGCTTATTGGTATTGCATTATATGATTTTATTAGCCATTTAAAGAACTTTGAAACGTTAAATAAACCTGTCTTTGCAAGAAAATAAATCTCACGGCATGTAGTAATACCTACTACTGGCGGGTCTAAGAAGGAAACATGATTGCACGCCACAATACAAGGACCTTTTTTTGGTATTGAACCATGTATCTCGATTCCCGTAAGTATCTTTAATAGAGGAAATGCAAAAAGCCAAGTAATAAACCATTTAATGCTCATATAATATTATACAATAAATTGACAATATTGCAATATGTTAATTAGGGGGCTTAAGAAGGCTCACAGAAGGCGGAAAGATGGCAATTAAGGGCTTCATAATCTCTTCACTGTTTTCTTTTGTAGCCTTTCATAGCCTTCTTGAGCCTTATCCTGCCATCTTTTAGCCTTCTTTAAAACATGGGTATTGACAAATATCATTTTTCAATTATAATAATACACTAAGTCGTTCAAATTCTGTAAAACAAAATAATTCGAAGAAAGGAGGTGATAAAGGGCTAAAAAAGGTGGGGTTAATAGGGATAGGCCCCCAGGATAAATTATAAAGATATCCCTTATTTATATATTTTTTAAGGAGGAAAAATGAAGAAAATATTAATGGTTGCGTTATGTATGGTATTAGTGCCGATGCTCTTTGCAGGCCAGGCAACATTTGTGCCTGAAACCTCCACAGCGACAAAACTAATACGACCAGACCAATCACAATCAGTAACTGATATGGCGCCGATGAAGGCACGACCGTTCACTCCTGCACGTGGCGAGACGCTCTACTATGGTGACGGCACGTTCGATGGCGCTTTAGGAATTACTGGCGCTGGCACAGTACCAGGGCCTGATGAGACTTTTGGTTTTGCAACCTACTTTGTCCTGAGTGATTTTGGTATTACTGACCCGCGAAAGGTCGGTACGATTCTGCTGCAATACGGCACAGTGAATGGAACAGACTATAGATTATATGTCTGGGATGACGCAGGTACCGTACCAAATAGTCACGGCACACACCTCTATGTTGACATGGCAGTCCCCCTGCCAGCTCCTGATGTCTGGCAAGAAATCGACCTCTCTGCACTCGATATAGTACTCCCTGACAGCTTTTGGATTGGTATATGCTACAATTACATGTCTGCAGGAACTCCTTCAGACTGGTATCTTGCCTACAATTCAGCTATAGCAGATCCCCACACCTTTGGCAATCTGGGTGGTACTGCTGCTGATTGGACATGGCTTGGTAACTTTGGTTATGGTTTTGCCTATGGAGTCAGAGTAGTGGTTGAAGAGGTTGCTGCTCCCACTACTTTCTGGGACTTTGAGGATGGTTTACAGGGCTGGACCCATACCAATGGTCTGGCATTCCCGGCGGGCTGGGATGTTGAGCCATCTGGAACTCACAGTCCACCACCTGATGCGGGTGATTCGACGATGTGGATCGATTCAGACGATGCTGGTTCTGCCGGCCCATGGATTCAGGATACTGCATTATCCCCGGTTGTCGTTCCACCAACCAATATGGACTTGCTAAAATATGGTTATTATAATAACGGCGGAGGTGGTTCCTGGATCAACGAACTTCATGTTGGCATCAAGTATTTTGACGGTAGTGCATGGAATGCTGTAGAACTGGCGTTTTATCCTTCCAACATGACATCTGGACCTGATTGGGATTCAGTTGATGTCTCGGCATATGCAGGATACGACAGTGTCCAGGTGTATTTCTATTTTGATGACCTTGATACCTGGGCATATTATGCGGCATTTGATAACGTAGGACTCTCTGCTCCAATAGAACATGATGTAGGATGTCTCGCGGTTACCTCACCTACCGGCTGGCTGACACCGGGAGATTATGATGTTATTGGACAAATTCACAACTTTGGTTTTAGTATGGAGACTTTTGATATTACAGCAAATGTCTACGATATTACTGGCGGCGGAATGACTCAAATATTTACTAACACCGTGACCTTTACTGACTTCGCAGGTGGTGCTGATTCAACTCACAACTTTGGTTTAGTAACCTTGGGAGATGGTGCCTTCCATACCGAAATCTATACTCTGCTTGTTGGCGATCTGGTACCTGCTAATGATACTTCTTCAGCCTATACATCAACTGAAACAATAATTGGTACCATAAATTATGAATTGGATGCGACGACGCCAACCGGTGATGTGCGACTCCTTGGCGTTGAATTTGATGGTACCTACTTCTATCTTACTGGTGCCCGTGATTATGATAGCTGTTTTGTGTATGTTCTTGACACCCTCGGCACTGTGATATGGACGATGGCTCAACCCGACTACTGTCATGGTACTTGGGGCTGGCGTGATATTGCCTGGGATGGTACATATGCTGGACCAGATAGAATCGATACCCTTTATGCCAGTGTGAATAATGATGTTGATAAGTTTGGTATCGATTTAACAACTGGTACTTTGACTAATTATACTCCATTCCCTGGTCCCATAAGTCCCAATCGTGCCCTTGCCTATGATGGAGATGATGACTGGTTCTTCACGGCAAGCTTCTCTAGTGACTGTTACAAATTCGATAAGACAAATCCCAATATCATGAGTGTTACTAACCCTGGTTATGCGATGTACGGCGCTGCCTATGACACCTATAGTGGCTATGTCTGGTGGCACAGTCAGGATGGCCCATCTCCCTGGTTGCTTCAGATTGAGCAGATGTTCCCAGGA
>JAGMEL010000343.1 GCA_023128195.1 Caldifarciminota bacterium
GAAGGTGTTGCTGGTGGACTCTGTTTCTATGAATCATTCAGGGGGAACCAGCAGACACTTTTTGCAATGGTTCAGGGAGACCCGGTTGATATGATCGTTGGTATTCTTTTGAGAGAAACCGGTATCGAGGAGAGACCAGATACAGAAACACGTGTAAGCTTTGGTTTTGCTCCTATGACAAATCCGACAAAGAGTTCAGCAATTTCTTACATAACAACAACACAAGGAAAGGTATTACTAAAGATCTATGACGGCACTGGAAGACTCGTTGAAACATTGGTCAACTCAGTGCAGCCAGCCGGTGTTAACACAGTCAACTGGGATACCAGGAATATTGCCAGTGGTGTCTACTTCTTCAAACTCGATGCTGAAAATCAACATGCTACACACAAACTAATACTTATCAAATAACAGAACCACGATTTACTTTGTTACGCCCCCACACCTATGCATAGGTGTGGGGGCAGTTTTTTTATTCTGTTGAGATAAAAAAAATTCCGTATTGACATGTTAAATTTTTTAATTATAATAGAATAACTTATCCGATCCAGAAATAATGGATAAGCAAATTTTTTCAGATTATCGTTAATGAAAGGAGGTGATAAAAGACAATAAAAATGTGGGGTTAATAGGGATAGGCCCCCTAAATAGAATATTACTAAGATATCCCTATCCTATTACTTAAGGAGGAAACAATGAAAAAAGCTCTATTATTTGTACTGTGTGTGGGCCTACTGCCAATGCTACTTGCAGCAACAAATATGGATAAAATCAATACCGACCCGGCACAACCCAAGGAAGCTAAAGAACTACCTGAATCGTTTTTCCCCAATGCCGCAGTCCGCAGCACGGGCGGACCCGATGACTTCGGTTATACGTGGATTGATTCTGATGAACCTGGTGGTCCTGTATTTAACTGGATTGAAATCTCCGGGACTGGTACACCCACGGCTATGGCCGACGATGATCACTACTGGCCTATTCCATTCACGTTCACATTCTATGGTGTGACCTACGACAATATCGCGGTTGGTTCTAACGGCGGTGTCTATTTTCAAGATACTTATCTAACGTTAGGAAATACTGCTCTTCCCTCAACTGCTTCTAATATATATCAGCTTATTGCTCCCTATTGGGATGACCTCAATCCTAACGCGTCAGGCGCCGATGATGTCTACTATCAAATAATAGGTAACACATTGGTCATTGAGTGGCACCAAGTCCCGCGATACGCTGCTACCAACTATATGACCTTTGAAGTCATTCTCGATGCGAGCACAGGCGACATAATCTTCCAGTATTTAACCCTCTCAGGAGAAACAGGGAGTAGCGCAACCGTTGGTATTCAGGGAAGCGAAACCCAACCACCAGTCTGGTACCTGCAGTACTCCTACAATACCGCATCTTTACACGATAACCTTGCGATAAAATTCAGCGCGGCTCCCGGCGTTCTATATGTGGATGATGATGATGCCCCTGCTGTTTCAGGATATTTTGAGACCTCATTCAGTAACCTCGGCATTGCCTATGATATATGGGTTGTCACTGACAGTGGCGATGTGACCCCGGATGCATCTGTTATGGGAACCTATGACATTGTTGTCTGGACTACTGGTGATGACTATTCTTCCACTTTTGTTGGTAACGATACCATCGAGGTGGCAAACTACCTCGCTGGTGGTGGTAAGATGTGGCTCTCATCTGAGGACATCCTCTATCATCTTGGCCCAGTGAGCTGGTTGCATGTCGCTTCTTACTTCAGCGATATAGGATGCGTCGCAGCCACGGGTGTCGGTCCAATCATGACGGGTACGTCCTTCGCAACTACTGGCGGCGTCGTATCTGACTATGCTGATGAAATTTATCCCGATGCTTTTGCCTGGACAGAGATGCAGAATGAGACACCTGTTGATAACACCATTGCTATGGATGTCACAACTGGTCTTCCGTACTACCTTTTCTTCCAATCTTTTCCATTTGAAAACATCAACGCTGAAGCCGATCGCGATACCATGATGCAAAGGGTTTTTATCTGGTTGTTTGGAACCCACGACGTAGGAACGAATGCAATTGTTGAACCGCCAACATCTCTCTTGCCGACGACCACGGTCGATCCGACTGCCATATACGCAAACACTGGCACTTATACCGAAACCTTTGATGTCTATTTCACAATTGATTCGGCCGGTGTTAATGTCTACTATGAGACAGCGAACATAACCCTTGATGTTGGTGATGATACCACAATTGTCTGGCCTTCCTGGACAGCTGGTCCGGCTCCTGGTATCGTTTATGACGTAACTGCCTATACTGATCTTACTTACGATGAGCATCCTAGCAATGACACCTTGACTCAGCAAACTATCACTGCCGCCTGGACGTCCTGGGAACCGTATACTGCTCCTAGTATGAATTTTGATCGTCTCACCAATGCCACGGTTTATGATTCTGATAATGACATGATTTATATGATCGGTGGCACACCAAGCGGTCAGCCGGGCAGCCAAGTCAATTACAACTATGCCTATGACCCTGTAACCGATACATGGAATACGTCTCTATCCCCAATGCCCACCCCACATGGTTGGATTCAGGGGGCTTACTGGGATGGTAAGATATACGTAATCGGTGGTTTGGATAATGCTGGCAGTGCTATAAATAATACCGAGATCTACGATATCGCAGGTGATGCCTGGAGTACTGGAACACCAATTCCTCAAGCCGTATTAGCCCACGGCACTGTTGCCTGGAATGGTAACATCTACGTTATCGGAGGCTGGAATGGTGTTTCGTCTGGTGGATTCACCACAGTATATCGCTATGACATTGCTGGCGATGCCTGGACTAGTGCAACCGCCCTACCTCAGGAATTTGATATGGGCGGTGTGACGATCTGGGACAATGTTATATATCTCTGTGGTGGTGTCCTTAGAACTGCTAGCGCAGCTTATACCCATGTTTATTCTGGCACAATTGATGCAGGAAATCCTGATGACATCACCTGGACTCAATTAGATCCTCTCCCCACACCGAATTCTATCAACGGTGCCACAGCACTGGACGGAAAGATCTACATGTTGGGTGGATTCCTCAATTTGATGACAGTAACCAACGAGTTCTGGGAGTATGACCCAGGGACCAGCATCTGGACACAACCGGAAAACTATGTAGTCCCTGTTGTGCGTAACCATATGGTCATTGCCCGTCAAGGTCATGATGAGATATATGCAGTGGCTGGTGATGCTAATGGCGACTGGGGTCCGCCTAATAACTATTACTATAAAATTGCTAGATGGGTGCCAGGAATTGCTGAATTCCCAGATCCTGTAGATATCGAGAAGACATCGTTTGTGCTGAGCCCAAACATAGGAAATAGGATGGTTACGATTTCATTTTCGCTTGCTTCACCTAGTCGAGTATCTTTAGCCCTCTACAATACTCTTGGCCAGAAGGTTATGTCTGTACTTGATAGCAAGGATATGATTAAATCCCACAGTGTTAACCTGTCCTTAAGAGAACTTCCATCTGGTGTCTATTTTGTCAACCTAGTAACTGATAACTCATCGATGACACAGAAGCTGGTGATCACTAAATAACGGAATTATTTAGAATCAGAGCAGGGTTTGGGTAAAACCAAACCCTGCTCTTTTTGACATACCCCCAATAAACTCTCCTTCGCATTGATCAACTAATACTTATCAAATAACAGAACCACGATTTACTTTGTTACGCCCCCACACCTATGCATTAGTGTGGGGGCGGTTTTCATACTCTCTTATCAGCCGCTGGTCAATCGGAACTTTATGGGTATTGATACCCAAACACGCACATACTTATCACGCTGCTTTGCCGGCGTAAATTTCGCCCTGCGCGCCGCAGCAAGCGCCGCCTGATCCAACATCTGATTACCACTCGACTTCAAAACCTCCGCCTCAATAATACTCCCATCAATATCAACTAACGCCTTGATCACTGTAGTACCCTCAATCCCCGCCTTCCGCGCTAACTCCGGATACCGGGGCTTCGGAATATTGATCGGCTCGGGCTTTACCTCAACTTTATAATAAGGCACAATCTCAATCTCCGGACCCGTCGGCATAGTCCTTATTATATCCTCCTGAAACTCGGTAATCGCAATCGTCTCAACCGCCTCCTCAGCAACCTCACTCTCCGCCTCAACCGCCACCTTGGGACGCTCCACGGGCGGCGGCTCCTCAAACTTCTCCATCATCGCTGAAATCTCCTCCACCATCGTTATTATCTCCTTCTTCAACTCATAAGGCCTCGGCTCTGCATAAGGCACAAAAAGAAAAAGCATGACAAAAATAACTAAACTGGAGAACATCCCAACCCTAAGATATACCCCGTACATAAGCTTATGGTCTTTCATATTACCTCCTTCTATTTATATATACAGAATTTTTTATAAAATATTCCTTTACAAATAAAAAAATTTATATATACTTTTTTATAATGAAAAGAGCAATTGTGCTTATTCTGGATGGGGTTGGGATTGGTGAACTACCTGATGCAGCAGAGTATGGAGATGAAGGAAGCAATACCTTAGTTAATTTAGCCCGCTTTTGCGGAGGTTTAAAACTTCCTGTTCTTGAACGACTTGGTCTGGGTAATATTACTGCTATTAAAGGAGTAAACCATGTTGACAAACCACTTGCCTGTTTTGGCAAGATGGCAGAAAAATCATCGGGCAAGGATTCTACGTCCGGGCACTGGGAATTATTTGGGCTGGTACTAAAAAAACCATTCCCGACATACCCCAATGGATTTCCCGATGAAATCATAAAACAATTTGAAACAAGAATCAACCATAAGGTCATTGGAAATTTTCCTGTCTCAGGTACAGAAATCATCAAGAGATTTGGTGATGAACATATAAAAACTAAAAGACCGATTGTATATACATCGGCAGATAGTGTTTTTCAGATTGCCTGTCACATTGATGTATTCAGTCTTGAAGAACTATATAAATTTTGTGAAATTGCAAGAAAACTACTAACTGGGAAGCACAGCGTTGCCCGGGTAATTGCTCGCCCTTTCAGGGGTGAATCACCTGACTTTTATAGAACAAAAGACCGGCGTGACTATTCAATACCACCGCCCGAGCCTACGCTTTTAGATATCGTAAAAGAAAATGGTCTTGATGTTATAGCAATCGGTAAAATAGACGAACTATTTGGTCATCGAGGGTATACTAAATCTTACCATTCATTAAATGATTTAGAATGTGTGAATTTTGTTCTCAAGGCACTTAATGAAATTGATAGTGGTTTGATAGTCGCAAATTTCATACAATTTGACATGGATTGGGGACATCGTAATGATACCGAAGGTTTTAAAAATGGATTAATTGAAATTGATAAAGGTATAGGAAATATCATAGAAAAAATTAAAAACGATGATATTCTTTTCATTACTGCAGACCACGGCAATGACCCGACAACACCTTCTACTGACCATTCACGAGAATACGTTCCCATCTTAGCATTAACATCTAAACGCAGGGGCGGGAATTTAGGGGTGCGAAAATCCTTTTCTGATTTAGCACAGAGCATTGCACACTACTTTAATATTAATGGGATTAAAAATGGTGAAAACTTCCTTGATGTCTACCTTGTCTAAAAAGACTCTGTCAAAGGAATTAATCAAAAGTGTGAAAAGGGTTATAAAATCCTCTTATGCACCTTACTCTAAAATATTGGTCAGTGCTGGACTGTATTGTGCCAGTGGTAAAATTTATACTGGCGTAAATATAGAAAACAGTTCCTATTCACTAACCATGTGTGCTGAAAGGGTTGCGTTGTTTAAAGCAGTTTCTGAAGGCGAAAAGAAGTTTCGATTACTGCTTTTATATTCGCCACAGTTAAACTTCATCATGCCCTGCGGAGCCTGTCTACAGGTTCTGAGTGAATTTTCTTCTGATATTATCATAGTGCTCATGAATGAAAATGATGAGTTCAAGTTCTATCCAATAAAGACACTACTCGCAAGACCATTTATTCTACCTAACAATGACAATCATGTGGCATAAATTTTTATTTCTGGAGTATATATGGACTATTATTTAAATATCTTTGTTCGTA
>JAGMEL010000344.1 GCA_023128195.1 Caldifarciminota bacterium
CCATCAAAGGATTTAAAGAACTCAATACAGAAGATGCCGAGTTCTACATAGAACAATTGAAAACTGTATTGAAGATATTTGCTAATTAATTTTAATAGATATAAGGAAAACAGATGAAAAAAATCGCATTATCAGTTTTAATATTTTGTTTAATATTTGGTACAATCGGATTTGCAGAATACGTAGAAGAGGATATTGATATTATCAAGCAAAAAGCTGAAGCTGAAGATTCGTATTATCAAGGCGTATTAGGTGAGATTTATTATCGTGGTGAGCGTGGCGAAGAAGATTATCAAAAAGCTCTTCATTGGTTACAATTATCAGCTGAAAAGGAACACCCTATAGGTCTTTTTAACCTGGGATACATGTGCATACTTAGCGAATATGTACCTCCAGATACACTCAATTGTGAAGATTTGTTTTCCAGAGCATTTCCAGGATTGCAAGAATTAGCTGAAAAAGGAGATGCAAGGGCTCAAACCGAATTAAGCAGTTTATATAGGTATGGTTGGGGCGGCATAGAGAAAGATACTGAGAAATCTCTTATGTGGAATAGAAAAGCAGTTGAACAAGGTTTTCCCAGAGCAATGTATATTGAAGGTATTATTTACTACAATGGATTAGGTGTGGAAAAAGATTATGAAGAGGCAAAAGTTTGGTTTGAAAAATTAGCTGAGGCAGGTGATAAAAAATCTCAATTTCAATTAGCTAATATGTATTTTAATGGACATGGTTATGAAAAGGATATTGATAAAGCACTGGCAATGTTCAAGGAAATACAAACACCTAACTATGTTTATGAAACGATGAAACAAGAAAGAGACTATATTATTCCAGATGTGCTGCCGCCACAATATTACTTGATAATTGAAGAGGGAAGTTGTGGTGAGTGCTGTCTTTGGTCAATACTACAGGCAAGACATATTGAAGCTACTCAGGTTGAAATAAACAAAGCAGGTGGAGATCCCGGAAGGGGGCTGCACGTTAATGAACTGTTTGATGTACTCAGTGAGTATGACATTAATTTCGTTAATTTATCCAGATCACTTGGCACGTCGGATTCGATTTTAACATCAAAGAGATACTATTCATTTTTAGATAATGTCATATTAAAGGTAGAACAAGGGCATCCTGTTCTTATCGGTATAAAGGTGTATCCGACACAATCCCCAGATTGGGCTTGTGATCATTTTGTGTTGGTTATAGGATACAACGAAGATACAGACGAGCTCATTTACAATGATAATGTAAGGAGAAAAAGAATCCCTGCCGAACATTTGGTTTCGCAAACAGAAATGGGCTATTCTTTTATAAATAAATACAACTGGGTTTTTGCTATTGAATTTACAGATTTTCAAAAATGACGCTATGGAAACAATAAAAACATGATGCCTGAAGAAAAAAATTTTGAAAGAAAGCGATGATTCAGAGTTTGATATTTATATCCTGATAAAATAAGAAGGAGTGCATTTATATTATGGCTAAAACTAAAAAAGAAGAACGTACATGGGTTGAAGAAATCGAAATTGCAGGCAGCGAACTTGTTGATCGTGTAAAAGAATTGATTGCAGAAGGTAATGTCCGGCGTTTGATTATTCGTAAGCCAGATGGCGATTTACTGCTGGAAGTACCGCTTACAGCAGGCGTAGCAGTTGGCAGTGTAGTAACAATTTTTGCTCCGGTCCT
>JAGMEL010000345.1 GCA_023128195.1 Caldifarciminota bacterium
GCTCGCTACGACGGTGTGCATTACGGCCATCGAAGTGAGAAGGCGGAAAATTATATCGAGGTCTATTCCAAATCCAGGGCGGAGGCGTTCGGTCAGGAAGTCAAAAGACGAATAATGCTGGGGACATATGCGCTGTCGAGCGGCTATTATGATGCTTATTATTTGAAAGCGCTTAAGGTAAGGAATTTGATACGGGCTGATTTTACCGGCGCCTTTGAAAAATGCGATTGTATTATGATACCTGTTTCCCCTACGACGGCTTTCAAAATCGGCGAAAAGGTCGATGACCCTCTGACGATGTATCTTTCGGATATTTATACGATAGCCGTCAATTTAGCCGGCATTCCGGGCATCAGCGTCCCTTGCGGATTCGACGAGAATAATCTGCCGATTGGTTTACAGATACTTGCCCCTGCCTTCGGTGAGGACAAGTTGCTGCGAATAGCGAGAATGTTCGAGAGTCAAACCGACTGGCACCGAGCAAGACCGGATATATAAAATAAAATTAACCACGAATAAACACGAATGGACACTAATTAGTTTAATTTTGACCCAAAATGAATGAGAATGAAAAAATAATTTATAAAGACCTTTCCTACAAAATCATAGAGCTGGCACTTGAAGTACATAATGAACTTGGATGTGGTTTCCTGGAAAAAGTGTATGAAAATGCTCTGATGATACTGCTTGACAGGGAGAATATACCTGCCAGACAGCAAGCTCCAACAGATGTTTATTTTCAGGACAAAGTTGTTGGACAATATTTTGCTGATATTATGGTTGATAATAAGTTAATACTTGAATTGAAAACTGTAGATGTCATTGCAAATATTCATAAGGCCCAGGTATTAAATTATCTCCGAGCTACAGGGCTTAAACTTGGATTGATTTTAAACTTCGGAAAACCGAGACTTGAGTATAAAAGACTGGTTTTGTGATTAACCACGAATGAACACGAATAAACACAAATATTCTGTTTCAATGGCACAACCCGCCAAACTCTTCAAAGAGAAATTCAAAGAGTGGGAAAACATTCTTGTGGGAGAAGACAGGCACTCAATTCGCAACCAAATATATGAAATGATGTTCGATTCTGTCTTTTTTCAGTGCATAAATGAATCAAGAAAATATGCCGCAAAAGATGATAAAGGTGACATCAAACAGAACAAGATAATACATTATTTTATAAATCAGTCTTTTTTCAAAACTCAACTGTTGTCAATAAGAAAACTGGTAGATAAAGACTTCAATAGAGTACAGCAAAATAAACTATGTACGGTTTATTCTTTGTATAATCTAATTGAAGACATGAAAAAGAATAGTGCGTTATTGACCAGAAAAAATATTCTTGCTGTTCATAATTTACCGTATGATTACGAAAAAGCGATGGCAGACTTTGATAAGAACACAGATTATACAAAAGGGCCTGTTATTGTACCTCAAGAAATAGGATTTTCTAAACTGAGTCATGAACAGATAGATTCTATGGTAGGAATAACAACTGGCAAAAGAAGTCCGGATGACTTGATTCCTGTTGATATTCTTAAACAGTTTGATGGCAAATTAGCAAGTATTGAGGAGTTATGCAAATATGTAGACAAGTACATTGCACATTCTGCCACACCTGACAGCAGGAAGGCAATTCCCGACGAAATCAAGGAGGCCTTAGGCAAGGTTTTAAATGCTCATAAAATTATATGTGAGACGGCAAGTTTTATAGGAAATAATTTATTGTTTTGCGGATTCGGCGTTTTTTTACCGGGGCCTCGATACGGCCAATTCGACCAATTTGATATATTTGAGTACCTTAACGAACGTATAGCTTCAAAAGAAACTATAGAAAAACTAAGAGAATTTTGGGAAAAATATCAAGCAGAAACAGAACAGTGGCACAAATAGTGGTATAAATTAAATATAAATTCGTGTTTATTCGTGTCCATTCGTGGTTAATTCAGATGTCTGGTGTTAATTACAAAATAATCGTTGGTCTTGAGATTCATGTGCAATTGTGCACGAAGAGCAAAATGTTCTGCGGTTGTGCGGTGGAGT
>JAGMEL010000346.1 GCA_023128195.1 Caldifarciminota bacterium
TCACATCACATCCTGAATCATTCAGCCCTTTTTGTACAGTGCTCGATATGCGCGGTGAAGATATTCTGACATCACGACCAACAATAACCTTGTTCTCGCCGAGTGATCTATAATACGTTCCAACTCCCCGGGCAAAAAGATATACATTTTCATCAGTTAAATCTGTATCTGCAATACCCCGGATGTCATATTCTCTGAAAATCGTTGGGTTGATCATAATAATTGTCCTTCAACTTTAGTGATTACCTCTTCAATAATTTTTAGTGCTTCAGCTGCGTCATCTTTTGTAATCATAAGAGGCGGAGAAATACGTAAAGAGTTGAAACCGGCACCATAAAGGATCAACCCTCTTTTAAAACATTCACCTGTAATAACCTCTTTTATATTTTCTCTGTTAATAGTCACGGCACTGGGGAAGTGTTCTTTGGTTTTTTTATCTTGCACTAATTCGATACCTATCATTAAACCAAGACCACGCACTTCACCGATGATTCTATGGCGATTCATTATTTCAATCATACCTTTTTTCAGAAAATCGCCGACCTCTGCAGCATTTTTCATTAATTCCTTTTCAATGATTTTTAATGATGCAATACCTGCTGCTGCGATTACTGGATTACCGCCAAACGTAGACCCGTGTGCGCCCGGACGCCATGCCCTTGAGTCAACTTCAGGATCCATAAGCTCTGCCTTGCCTACAGTAGCGCTCATGGGAAATCCTGAAGCAATTGCCTTGGCAATAAGCATTATGTCCGGTGCAATATTAACATGGTCGCAGGCAAACCATTTACCTGTTCTTCCCATGCCGCATTGGATTTCATCAAAGGCAAGGATAATGCCGTATTTATCCGCTATCTTCCTTAATGCAGGTAAGAACTCCTTTGGAGGTATGATATAACCGCCTTCACCCTGTATTGGCTCAACAAGGATTAATGATACATCTTCAGGATCAATGAGCCGCTCAAAAATCACATCAGTCAGGTATGAAAGACAGTAGGGCAGCGGTATACCTTCAAATTCCTTTCTAAGACAATGCGGGTAAGTCTCATTAAATATACAGTTATAGCAATAAGGGAAAGGGATATGATAGACCTCTGGTATTAAAGATGAAAAATGGGCACGCTGGAGTTTTTTGCTTCCAGACATAGTCATTCCAGCAAATGTCCTGCCGTGGAATGCGCCGATAAAACTAATCATACGCGGGCGTCTGGTAAAATAGCGTGAAACCTTCAGGGTTGTCTCAACTGCCTCAGCACCGGAACTTCCAAAATATACCCTTTTATCGAACTTACCAGGCGTTATCTCGATTAATTTTTCAGCAAGTTCAATCTGTGGTTCGTAATAGAAATCACTTCCTGATATATGGATTAATTTTTTGACCTGGTCAGTGACTGCCTTCATGACATCTGGGTGACAATGCCCTGTGCCCACAACGGCAAATCCCGCACCAAAATCGAGAAAAGTTTTACCATTAACATCAATTACCCTGGCGCCTTTTGCATAATCAACAACCAGGGGGATGGACCGTGTTCTGGTGTGTGCGCCAAACATAATTTTTTTATCGCGTGTAATGAATTCTTGTGCTTTCTTACTTATTTCAGGTGGAGTATAATCGATTTTTTTCATTTTTCTCCTTTTTCTATTATACAAAATCCTTTATACTTGTCAACAAATAGTAAAAGGGGACAGGCTACTTTTTGGATGAATTATTATCCTTTTTCATAAACGTTCTGATTGAGATGTTAAGAATTTATTCGCAATCAGCCAAACATTTAATATCGAAAAAGTAGCCTGTCCCCTTTTATTTTATTATTATTAATCGAGTACTACCACCTTTTTTATAATCGATATATCTTCGACCTGAGCTTTCAATAAATAAACCCCTGAGGGTACTTTTCGACCGATATTATCTTTTCTGTCCCAGATGATTTGGTTAACTGGTGAATTTGTTAATTGGTTAATTGGAAATGAACGAATTAATCTTCCTGATGTATCGTAAATTTTTAGCGTTATGCTTTTTGCACTTTGCCCCATGCTGAATGTAATTTCTGTTCTGTCTCGGAACGGGTTTGGTGTGCAGCTCAATTCGGCAGTAGTTACATCGTGTCCGATTACACGTACTGTATCGCATCCGGAGAACGGCGTGCCGTCAAACAGCTGTCCAGTCACCATAAATTCTACTGCCGGACCAGGACTAACCCCCACAAGATCCTGAACTGCAAACTTCGCAATAAAACGCTGTGCAGCCACATGCCCAGACAGCGCTATTGCACCTTCACATTCCACAGTCTCAACATCGATTTCATGAGGGTTATAACCCGCAGGAAGAGTAAGAAATGCCGTAAACTTACCATGACTATTCAAATTGATAACTTCAGGTTTAATGTCAACTGAAGCAGAAATCATTCCCGATGATGTGTATGTTACCCGAACTTCATCTAATGACGGCAAATAACATGGATTGATAAAAGCAAGTTGCGCTTTATATTG
>JAGMEL010000347.1 GCA_023128195.1 Caldifarciminota bacterium
GAAGCAGTTAAAGATATAGCCCGGGATACAATGATAGGTGTCATTGATGCTGCCGAAATAGTCAAAATAGAAGCTTCAGAGATCGTAAAAGAAGCCTCAGAAGGTATTGTTGAAGGCACTAAACAAGCGGGCAGCAAAGCTGCTGAATTTACCGAATATTCTGCAGAGGCAATTCTGGAAGCCACAAAGACAGCAGGTAGTAAAGCAGTAGCAATTACAAAGAATGCCTTAAAAGGTTTTTTAGAGGGTACAAAAGAGGTTTTAAAAAAGAAAAAACAAGAATAAGAAAAATCAAATATGCCCTGAGGGTAGGATAACACCTACCTTCAGGGTTACTTACTAAAGCCTACCTGATCGCAGTATTGCTATTGCTAACCACAGTCCCATGATTCCGGCAATAACATAACCAATGATACCGAATACCGGAAATTCGAATAAGAGCGGGCCTTTATTCGTTTGCATGATTATCGAAGACCCGACAATCAAAGCTGCTATAATTACACTAAAGGCAATGCGGTTACTTACCTTATCCATTTCAGATATCAGATGCTCCAGGCCTCTATGTTCGAATTCTATACGTAACGTTCCTTTCTTTACTTTATCGATGATAAAGGTTAGCTCTTTGGGTAGCGAGATTGCGAAATTATAAAAAAGTTCAGAGAAATTGATGATTTCCCTTGCAATTTTGCGAGGACTATATTTCTGTCGCACTAATTCTTCGGCAAACGGCTTTGAAAGACCCACCATATCAAAAGAGGGATCTAATTTTTCCCCAACCCCCTCAATGATCATAAACGCCTTACTCAGAAGAAACAAATCTGAAGGTATCCTTATCCTATTGCGCGTAACACTGTCTATCAAATCCATTAAAAAGTGCCCTACTTTTAATTGACTTAAAGATTCTACATAATAGCGATCTATGAAATCCTCAAGGTCTAATTCCAGTTCCTTGACATCTGATGTTTCATCAACAACGCCGATTGTCGTACAGGCATTCGTTATTCTTGATACATTGTGTTCGACAATTCCGATTAAGATATTAGCAATCTGAGCCTTTGTGCTTTTATGTATCCGTCCCACCATACCAAAATCGATAAATGCTACTCTGTTATCTGATAACACAAAGATATTTCCAGGGTGTGGGTCGGCGTGGAAAAAACCATATATGAACACCATTTTCAGCAGAGCATTGGCTCCATTGATAGCTATTTTGTGTCTGTCCAACCCCGCACTGTCTATCTCCTCATTATTTGAAACTTTTATTCCTTCGATTCTTTCAACAGTCAGAACTTGCCTGTTTGATAATTCTGAAAAAACTTTGGGGATATACACCATATCATCTGACGCAAACTGTCTGCGGAATCTTTTGATGTTATTCGCTTCTTTTGTGAAGTCGATCTCTCTTATAATCGATTTTTTAAATTCATCTATCAACGCCATTGGATTATAAACCCCAATACCCTCAATATGTCTGTCTGACAATTTCGCCAGTTCGTATAAAATCTCGATATCTTTCTTGATTGTTTTCTCGATACCGGGTCTTTGGATTTTAACCATAACTTTTGTGCCATCTTTTAATTGGGCTGAATGAACCTGTGCTAACGAAGCAGCAGCTTTCGGTTCTTTAGAAAATTGGCTGAAAAGTTCATTAATGGGACTTTTGAGTGAATGCATAACCTGCTCTTCTACTTTTTTATATTCGAAAGGAGGTATTTTATCCTGTAGCTTTTCGAGTTCTCGGCATAACTCGATAGGAATCAAATCGGGTCGTGTACTCATTATCTGGCCGAGTTTAATAAATGTTGGACCTAATTCTTCTAATACCTTGCGTATCCTAATCGGCTTTGGTATATTAAATATGTCCAATTTCTTAGCTGGACGTAAACGGAAGAATTTCTTGCCGATAATACTCTGTTCGATATGTAGACGGTCAATAATATAACCAAATCCATACTTAGCCAGAACACCAAAAATCTGGCGCAGTCTTTGAATATTATAAATTCTTTGTTTAAAACGTCTTAATAACATATCGATTTTAGTGTTACAGAAAATGGATGAATTAATAAATGTTTATTCATCCTGGAACGAGCCTGATAGATTAATATATACTGCATTTTCTGATTGTTATTGTCTACCCACCTTCTTTGCCTGGTTTTTTCTTACTCAAGACCTTTTTCAATTGATCGATTTCAGTTCTTAGTTCTGTTATTTCCTTGCGGGTTGGTACATCTAATTTTGCCAACATGTCATGTAGAACCTTCTCGATTCTCATCTTAATCTCGGCTTCGCTCTTCTCGCCTTTTTTTATCAACTCGCTTACTAAATTTGTTCCTTCTTCTCTACCAATATTACCCTGTTTTATTAATTCATCCACAATCTCCTCAGCTTTTTCCTTGGTCATTGCCAGAGTGCCCAATCCTAAACTTAATATCGTGTTCAATAAATCTTTCAT
>JAGMEL010000348.1 GCA_023128195.1 Caldifarciminota bacterium
TGTCAGAACTGGGAAATTTCTCAAGGCGAGGTGAAAACAGAATTCATTTCTCCGGAAATTTTAATTAAAATATTTAAGGAACATTCGTCTACTGGCATTGCCTATACCTATACTGAACCATTAGTGTGGTTTGAATATCTGCTCGATGCGGGCGAACTTATTCATAAAGAGGGGGGAAAGAATGTTCTGGTTACGAATGGTCTTATTAATGAAAAACCCTTTTTAGACCTGATCCCATTGATTGACGCAATGAACATAGATTTAAAAACAATGAAACAAGAGGTGTATACAAAGATTTTGTCTGGTGATTTAGATACAGTAAAGAGAACTATTGAAATTGCTTATAAACACTGCCATATTGAAATCACTAATCTTCTGGTTACCGGCCTAAATGACAGGAAAACGAATATCGATAAGTTGATTGATTATGTGGCTTCGATCGATAAGAACATTCCAATACATTTCTCCAGATATTACCCAAATTATAAATATGATAAACCACCAACGCCGGTGAAAAAATTAGAGTATGCCTATGAAAAGGCAAAAGAGAAAATGAATTATGTTTATTTAGGCAATGTCCCTGCAGATGATGGTTCTAATACATATTGTCCGAAATGTAATAATCTGCTCATTGAGAGAATGTACTTCCAGGCAAAAGTCAAGGGACTAAAAGATAATAAATGTGCGAAGTGTGGAGAAAAAATAAACATCATTGTTTAGATGGTTATTGGGTTATGGTTTGGATGCAAGATCTTTTGAAATTCCAGCTTCTAAACCCAAACCCTTTTACAATTTACCAGTAAAGGAGGTGGTATGAGAAGAAGAAAATTAGGAAATATAGTTTTAGGAATAACGATTGGTGGAATAATTGGTTCTGCATTATCTTATCTTCTGACTGGGGTTTTTCCCAAAGGTCCGGTAAAAAACTTTTTCTTCAGCGCTTTAAAAGTAGGTTTTTCCACAGTGCATGTTAATTTAGGATTCTTTAGCTTTTCGCTCGGATTGAGTATTAATATTACTATTTTAACAGTAATTTTTATCTTTCTCGCGATCTATTTGCTTTATAAATTATAAAAACAGATGGCATAGAAGGCTAAGAGATGGCAGAAGATGGCTATCAACGGCAATAAAAGAATACAAATGAAAAGCCCTCATCGCCCTATTAGCCATCTTTCCCCGCCTAGTATGAGCCTTTTTATATTTTCCATATCTTTACATCCGAAATCATCTGTATATAATTAGCTTATGTATTTATTAGGTAAGCGCATAAAAAAAGAAAAAGAAGTTAGTGTTATAAATCCGTACAATAATCAAGTGGTTAAAAAATTAGGATTTAGTGACAATAAAGATATTTCCAAAGCAGTAGAGATTGCAAAGACGGGATTTAACATTCTGAAAAATATGTCGGCGGGTGAACGAGCAAAGATACTTGAACGCACAGCAAAGATAATAAAAGACAAAAAAGAAGAATTTGCAAAGACAATATCACTGGAATCGGGCAAGACAATTACTGAAGCACGGGGTGAAGTGGACAGGGCGATTAATACGATGAAACTCTCAGCCCTGGCAGCAATAAAATTGACTGGTGAAACAGTACGCTTCGACCTGGAAGGACAATCAAACAAGATAGGTTTTTATATTCGCGTTCCCCTTGGCATTGTTCTGGCAATAACTCCATTCAATTTCCCCCTCAATCTAACCTGTCATAAGATCGGACCGGCAATTGCTGCAGGGAATGCAGTCATTCACAAGCCGGCAACAAAGACACCTGTTTCCGGAATCATGCTCGCTGAGGCGCTGATCAAAGCAGGACTGCCAAAACAAGGAATCTCGGTTCTTGTAGGTTCCGGAAGCAAAATTGGTATGAATCTTGTAAAACAGTCCGCGATTAATAAAATTAGCTTTACCGGTTCATTAGAAGTTGGCGAACTCATTACAAAAAATTGTGGCATGAAACGGGTAACCATGGAATTGGGTTCAAATTCAGCATTAATAGTATTCAAAGATGCTCCGCTCAATTTAGTTGCAAAAAAAGTAAGAAAGGGTGGTTATACACTCGCTGGCCAGGTCTGTATATCAATTCAGCGGGTCTATGTTGAAGAAGATATTGCGGATGAATTCTTAAGGGAGCTTGCTATTGAGGTTGGAAAAATAAAATATGGTGATCCATTATTGGATAATACTGAAATGGGACCAATGATTGACGAAGCGGCAATAAACAAGGCAGAAAATTTCTGCGAAGATGGATTAAAGCATAGTGGTATTTTGATTGTAGGTGGCACGAGAGAGGGTAATATATTTCTACCAACGATTATCTTTAACGTTGCTGAAGATGCATTAGTTATTCAGGAAGAGGCATTTGCCCCCATCGTTGCAGTAAATAAATTCAAAACCCTTGATGAAGCAATTGCAAAGGTGAATAATACAAAGTATGGTCTGCAAGCCGGTGTATTTACAAAAGACATTACAAAAGCTTTAAAATGTGCCCGGGGAATCGATGCAGGCGGTGTCTTGATAAATGAATCCCCGGCTTTCCGTGCCGACAATATGCCTTATGGCGGAACAAAGAATAGTGGTATAGGTCGAGAAGGACCTGATTTTGCGATAAAGGAAATGACCGAAGAAAAGTTAATTATTCTTGACCAATTATAATCTATTACGGGGTTGCCACATTTACAATTTTTTTTTAGCTATTCGTCTTCTTTTTCCCTTTTAGCCTTTTTGCCTAATTGTGTCTCGAGTTCCTTTATTTCTTCCAGTAATCTCTCCTTCTCAGCATCTCTTTTCTTAGATAAGATATTAAAGAACATACCAAGGGAAACAATCATAATGGTCACTGATCCTACTGCTATAAACCACTCAAAAATATTGAAGATGTGAGAAAGAAACACCAACAAGGCAATTAAAGATAATGCTGCTGCGACTATTTCCATAATTTCTCCTTTTTAATTACTAAACAAATAAAAATAATTGGTAATTGTAGCTTGCTAAAACCGAATTACTACTGGTTTAACAATCAGAAAGACGGTTAATAGAAAATATCGTAAGAAATCTGGAATATTAGATACTCCGGTTTCTACGTTGACAACATGCCTTAGTCCTTTTTCTGCTCCAGCTTTTCTTCAAGCTCATTTATTATTGAAGCGAGCTTCTCTTTCTCTCCCTCTTTCTCCTTTCGCCAAATACGATTAAGCATGCCCAGGGCAATTATAAAAAGAATAATACTCCATATCCAGGGAGCAAACGTGGCAAACAGATTAAATAAATCAAATAAAAAAACCACCAAACCTAAAGCAAAAACAATAAATGCCCATATAATCATATCAATACCTCCATCATTAAATTAAGTATAACAATAATATCTCTTTTGTCAACCCCGTTAGATAACACACTGTTACACGATCGAAGAGCATAAGCGTATTTGAAGTTCAGTATCTAACGGTTTCAACTACCTCAGGAGCGAGTCCTAGCTTCTAAATTTTATCAGAACGATATCGCCATCTTTGACAATACAATCCTTTCCTTCTATCTTTGTTTTCCCTGATTGTTGGGCTTGAGTAAATCCCTGAGTACTTATAAAATCATCATAACTTAACACCTCGGCTTTAATAAAACCGTCCTTCATATCCGAATGAATCATGCCCGCAGCATCCAACATTTTTGTGCCTTTCTTTATGGGCCAGGCTCTTACCTCCTCACCCTTTATCGTATAGAAAATAATTATTGAAAGTTCCGCTAAGCAAAGCTCCACAAGACCGGGCAAACCTCCTGAATCCAGACCGGCATCCTTTCTTAAATCTTCTCTTTCCTCATCAGTAAATTCCCGAACATCCTCTTCTAATTTAGCGGAAAGTTTATAGCCCTCTACGCCATTCACAAAATTACCATCTTCGTCAATATTTAAAACGACAATCTCCTTTTTGGTTGAAAGGAGAGATAGGTCAAGAACTGTGTGCTCTGGAATCTTGGCTTGACTCAAGGAGTCTCTGATTTTTTCCAACTTTACAAATTCTTCTTTACATTCTATTTTCTTTTTTATCTTTTGTATCCGGCGTTCCACAATAGCTAAATCCGCTAAAAAAAGTTCTGTACGCACTATCTCATAATCTCTTTTAGGCACAACATCACTGTCTGTATGGGGAATATCCGGGTCTGTAAAGCAGCGTAATAAATGGATTATAAGATCGACATCACGGATATGAGAAAGGAATTTGTTACCCAGACCATCACCCCGGGCAGCCCCTTTTATTAATCCGGCAATATCGATAAATTCAATGCTTGCAAATTTCACTTTTGGCGGCTTCGTGATCTCAACAATTTTTAACAACCTTTTATCCGGAATCGAAACAAAACCTAAGTTTCTATCGATAGTAGTAAAGGGAAATTTTGCAACGTGGGCATTTGCCTCGGTTAAAAGATTGAACAAACTCGACTTACCTACATTGGGCAGACCGATTATACCGACCTTCATGGTAAATTCTAAATCCTAATATCTAAATACTTTACCCCGTGGAATAAATAACGAGTATTCCACAAAGCATAAATAATGAGTATTCCATAGGGTGAACAATACCAAAATCCAAATTTCAAAAAATGTTTGGCTATTTGAATTTGTATCATTTGAATTTGTTTAGGGTTTAGGATTTCGTGCTTCGGATTTGACCATCAAATCTATCGCATTTATGTAGTTCTGTGCTTTTGTGAAATTATCTTTCACAAGAACTTCAATCCCCTTAATCCCTTTTTCGATCACCGACATCAAAATTTTCTTTTCTCTTCGTTTAAAAGGACTGAGAACATAGTCCGCGACATCATTAATTGGACATCCAATGCCAATTCGTAAACGTAGGAAATTCGAATTTCCACGGGCTTCAATAATTGAACGCAGTCCCAGATGACCACCATCACTCCCCCTGCTTTTAAGTCTAATTTTACCAAGGGGAAGATTTACGTCGTCAACTACAACCAAAAAATCACCATCTATTTCTTGCAGTATTTCTGAAACTGCATTTCCCGATTGATTCATCCAGCACTGTGGTTTAATAAGATAAACCACATTTTTAGTAATTTTTATTTTGACTATTTTATAACCCTGTTTTGTACGAAATCTTTTCTTAAACGGCTTTGCAAATCGATCGAGAAATATATAACCGGCATTGTGTTTTGTTGAACGATATTTTAAGCCGGGATTGCCCAGTCCGAAAATTATCATTTACCCCGCACCTTTTTTGGCGTGCATAGGTGAAATTTTGCAATTGTGCAATGTATATGGTGCATATCATGTTGGTTCAACAAGAAAACAGACAAGTAAAGGTGCGTGGGTTAACCTTTTTTAGCCGGCTGTTCAGACTTTTTCTCTTTTGAACCTTGCTCTTCTCCTTTCTCTTCTTTCTTCTCTTCTTCTTTCTTTCCTTCCTCAGCAATCTCTTCCTCGGCTTCAGGTTTTACTTCTGCTGCTACTGCTTTTGGAATAAGTACTGTCACGATAGAAGTTTCCTCACTTATTTCAAACTCAACATTTGGTAAATCGATATCCTTTAAGTGAACTGTTTGACCAAGGTCTAAATTTGTAACATCAATATCAATACGAGATGGTATATGCACTGGAAGACATTTCACAACTACCTCATGAAGGTGTTGGTCCAAAATTCCGCCTTTCTCTATTCCGGGTGATGTACCAGAAATATGAACAGGAATTGTTGCTTTAATCTTCTCCTTTTTATGAATATGCTGAAAATCTACGTGGAGGAGTTCATCGGTAATTGGATTGTGTTGAATTGCTTTTATTACACAGAGGTAATCTTTATCTTTAACCTTAAGATTAACAGTTACTGTTTCTTTATGTAAAACATCGAGCACTTTCCTGAAATCATTCTTTTCAACATACACTTTTCTTGACTTTTCCTTATGACCATAGAGAATAGCAGGAAGCTTACCCTCTTTTCTCAGCCTTTTAACATCACCTTTCTTCTTGGTTTCATAAGGTGTCGCCTGTAAATTTACTATCATTTTTCAACCTCCTTAAATAACGAGCTTATCGATTCACTACGGTGAATACGCATAATTGCTTCACCCAAAAGTCCCGCTACAGATAAAATTCTAATCTTATCAATCTTTTTCTCGGGAGAAAGAGGAATTGTATCTGTAACGATGAGTTCTTTTATTCCAGAATCAGTGATTCTCTGCGGTGCATTGAGCGAAAGCAAGGGATGTACAACACATGCATAAACCTCTTTTGCTCCCTCATTAAGAATAGCCCGCGCAGCCTCTATTATAGTACCTCCTGTATCAAGCATGTCGTCATAGATCAGAGCAATCTTTCCGTCAACTTCACCAATTACATTTAAAACAAGAGCTTGATTCGGCCCTGTCCGTCTCTTGTCAACAATGGCAATGGGAAGACTCTTTTTAAGACGGCGGGCAAACGCGCGCACCCTATTTGCCCGACCTGCATCAGGAGAGACAATAACATAATCTTCAAGATTTCGTTTCTGGTAGTAGTCATGAAATACTGCTGTAGCATACAGGTGGTCAACAGGGATATCAAAAAATCCCTGGATCTGCTCGGCGTGAAGATCTATTGTTAAAATCCTGCCTGCGCCACCGCTGACAAGAAGATTGGCAATCAGTTTTGAAGATATTGGAACCCTCGGTTCATCTTTTCGGTCCTGCCTTGCATAACCAAAATATGGTATCACTGCTGTTATTCTGTCTGCCGATGCCCTTTTTGCAGCATCTAAAAACAGTAAAAGTTCTAAAATATTCTCGGCTGGGGAATGTGTTGATTGAACGATATACACATCCCTCCCTCTGATATTCTCTTCGATTTTTATTTTTAATTCGCCGTCAGCAAAACGTCGCACCGTGCATTTACTAACTGGAATACTAATTTTTTCTGATATTTTCTCTGTCAGATCTCGACTCGCGCTTCCAGCAAATAATTTTATCTCTCGCACCAAACCCCCTTTAAACAAATGGTTATTAGGTTTGGGTTAGGAAGCTGGAATCAAACATCCAAACCCTAACCCATTCACCATTCTTCACCTTGTCTCCCGGTCTCCGTTTCTCCATGTCTCCATGTCACCTTGTCCTTTGGCAAGCGCCAAGTTCCAAATCCCAGGTTCCAAATTTTTTTGGTTCTTGGTTCTTGATTACTTGTCACTGTTCTATCCCCTGTTCCCTGTATCCTGTTCCCTGTTCCCTAACCTGGGGCGGGAGGATTCGAACCCCCACAACAGGCTCCAAAAGCCTGGGTCCTGCCCTTAGACGACGCCCCATTTTGGCTAATAGCTTATGGCTTATAGCGTATTGCCTAAATTGTAACCACTTCAAAATATTGTGCACCAATCCCTTCCAAATATTTTATTACCTTCTTTCTTATATTCTCATCAATGACCACAAATAAACAGGAGCCACTGCCCGACAGAGAAACACTAAAAGCACCCGTAACAATTAAATGTGCTTTTACATCACCGAGATCAGGATGTTTTTTAAAAACGACTTTCTCAAAATCATTTTCTAATGCAAAGATTTTTTTAAACTTCTTCTTTTTTTTGTCATTTTTTTCTATAATATTATCTGCTTCAGGTTGCGGTGTCAAGATATATTCATCATATGCTTCATATGCCCCTTTAGTTGAAATCGGGTATCCAGGATAATAAAGAATGAGCGTCATTCTGGGCAGTTTGAAGAATTTCAATTCATCACCTCTGCCTCGAGCATAAGCAGCTCCACCCTTGATGAAAAAAGGGACATCTGAACCAATCTTTTTACTCAGATCCATCAACTCTTCATTAGAAACATTTAAATAAAAGAGTTCGTTCATCCCTTTTAGTACGCAAGCAGCATCTGCTGAACCGCCTCCTAAACCACCTCCAACAGGTATATTCTTAATCAGTTTAATCTTAACTCCTTTATTAATATTAAATCTTCTTTTAAAAATATCAGCTGTCTTATAACATAGATTCCCCTCGGGCTTGATATTTAGACCTTCTGATTCTATTATTATTCCAGATTCTATTTCCTCAATATCGAGGAAATCTGCCAAGTTTATGGTCGTTAAGGTCGTCTCAAGATTGTGGAACCCATCATTCCTTTTGTTGAGAATCTTTAAACCGATATTAATCTTTGCCCATGCCTTTAATGAAATCATCTTACTTTTTCTATTTTCACCTTTATAATACCCTGTTTTATCATAGCTATCTTCCTGGCTGCAGCATAAGACAGGTCGATTATCCTACCCTTTACAAAAGGCCCACGGTCATTTACCCGGACAATTACGGATTTTTTGTTCTTAAGGTTCGTAACCTTAAGTTTTGTCCCGAAAGGCAGTTTTTTGTGGGCACACGTATAATCCCATTTATTAAAAATCTCGCCAGAAGCAGTCTTTTTGCCGTGAAATTTATCGCCATAATACGAAGCCTTGCCGTACTGGACATAAGAACTGCTTGCACTACCACCTAAACAACAGCAAGAAATAAACATTAATAATATTATCATCTTCTTCATTATACACCAAATTATAATATTGTCAATAAAATCACAAATTTAGCGCACAAGTTATCTGTTGAGGAAAATAAATCAGGAAATAAACTATTTGAAATGGTACTAGCACCGCTTCAACTAAATTTTTATTACGTTTATGTTAAAATAAATACAGTTATTCCTAATTTTTTCAGATATCTTTTCTATTTTTTATGCGAATGCAATTTTTATGCCAAAAAAAAATACGCGAATTTTACTTTTTCCTTGACTTTATAAATTTTTTGAGTACACTTGAACTGCGTTTAATTTAGTTTTTCACAAAAAATTTTCTTCTTTATAGAAATCAATTAAATTTCAGGAGGTTTTTAAAATTATTATGTGGATAACTCTGTGGATTAGTGTGGAAAAATAAAAGATGAATGAAAAAGCGAAAAATACCTGGAAAAATATTCTCGACTATGTTGAGGATAAAATAAATTTTCAATCTTTTAATACCTGGTTTAGCAGTAGTCAAGGTGTTGAATTGAAGGATGATGTATTGTTGGTAGAATTTCCTAATGGTTTTTTTATCGATTGGATAGAAGAGCACTATTATAATATTCTTGAGGAAGCAGTTAAAGAATTAAATGGTAATAGCCTTAGACTTGCCTTTAAGGCATTAAAGCAACAAGGAGATCGACCAAAGAAAAAGAAAAAGCGCATTATTTTATCCCACCACGCAACAAAACTTCAAGAAAGATATGCATTTGAAAATTTTGTTGTTGGAAAAAATAACGAATTCGCCCATGCTGCTGCCTTAGCAGTTGCGGAAGCTCCTGGAGAAGCTTATAATCCTTTATTCATGTACGGCGGAGTAGGTCTTGGTAAAACCCATTTGCTGCAGGCAATAGGAAATTTTGTGCACCGTCAATATAAAAAACTTAACGTGTTATACACACAAGCTGAAAATATTATGACTGAACTTATCGAGGCAATCCAAAAGAATCAACAAATGGAATATAAGAAAAAGTATCGAACAAAAGATATATTGTTGATTGATGATATCCAGTTCCTCTACGGCAAAGAACGGCTGCAAGAGGAGGTTTTCCATACCTTTAATTATCTATACTCCCAGGGTAAACAGATTGTTATTACATCAGACCGGCCTCCAAAAGAGATTCTTACGCTTGCAGAACGGTTAATTTCAAGATTTCAAGGTGGTTTAGTCGTGGATCTACAAGCGCCTGATTTGGAAACGCGTATTGCGATTTTACAGAAAAAGGCAGAATCCGATAATGTTAAAATACCATCCAATGTTGCCTATTATATTGCTTCGAGGGTTAAATCTAATATTCGGGAACTGGAAGGTTGTTTAATTAGATTATTGGCACTATCTTCATTATCAGGACAAGAGGTTACTGAACAACTTGCTGAAGAGGTTCTTAAGGACCTCTTTGGCCCGGGTTGTAAAGTTACAAGAAACGTGATTCTAAAAAAAGTAATCGAAGAGTTCGGGTTTTCTGAGGTCGAGTTAAAAGGTAGAAAACGCACACAAAAACTTGCTCTTGCTCGCCAAACATCAATGTATTTAATCAGAATAATTCTCAATCTTTCTCTTGCTGAAATAGGTGAATTCTTCGGTGGTAAAGATCATTCTACTGTAATCCATGCTGTAGAAAAAATCACAAATTTAAAAAAAACTGATATCGAATATTTTCAGAAGTTGGAGAGGATAATTAACAGGATAAATGGTTGATAAAATGTGGAAAAGATTGTGTTATAAAAAAAACGAGAAGTTATCAAGAAAAATCCACATAAATATTAACAATAATAATTCGTTTTTATCGAGTTTTTCAAGGCGTTTTGTCGGATATCAACATGTCCACAGACACAACAGCAACAGTAATATTTATATTATCTATGTTGTTATAGTTTAAGGAGGATACATGGAATTTAAAATTGAAAAAAATATTTTAGCGAAAACTTTAGGTAATCTTGTCAAAATAATTCCACCTAAAAGTACTTATACAATCTTACAGAACATAATGATTGAAGCAAAGGGAAATAACCTTTTAATTCAAGCTACAGATCTTGATATTTTTATAAAAAAAACTATTTCTGCTGAAATTATCGAAGAAGGAAAGGTTTTAATTCCTGGCAAAAAAATTCTTGAGATTACAAGAGAATCGAATATTGAAAATATAACATTCAAATTAAAGGAATTGAAATTACAAATATCTGCTGGAAATGCTCACTTTAATATTCCATCATTAGATCACCAGGAATTTCCAGAAGTACCAAAATTTCCCGAGAAAAAATGGTTTGATATAAGTATTGGTGAACTTCAAGAGATGGTAGAATCGACTGTTTTTATGGTTGCTAAAGATATGAGTCGTAGACCAATGAATGGAGTCCTTGTTCAATTGAAAAACAATGAATTAAGAATGGTAACAACAGATGGTGCAAGGCTTGCTATGATTAAAAAAGAGAAGCAAGACCCCGAAGGCGAACTTATAATTGCAACAAAGGTATTTGATGTAATTGACTATAACAAACCAGAAGAAAAAATAGAAATTTTTATTGAAGAAAGAATGATGGGTATTAAATTTCTGGATACGACAGTGATTGCCCGGCTTATCGAAGGACCTTATCCTAATTATGAGGGGGTTATTCCTAAAGAATTTACAGGAACCTGTACAGTCGAAAAAGATATTCTTGATGGTGCATTAAAAAGAGTATCACTTGTTGCCAGTCCTCATATCAAAAACGTTAAATTTGATTTTCATGGTAATGGTATAATTTTATCCGCATCGTCTTCAGATATAGGCGAGGCAAAAGAAGAGATTCCCTGTATTTATGATGGCGAAAAAATGGGAATCTGGTTTAATGCGAATTTCGTTTTAGAAGTGTTGCGTCATATTCCCTCGGCTGATGTAATATTTAAATTAACTTCTCAATCTACGGCAGCTGTAGCACAACCAAAAACCGATGAAAAATTGACTTATTTATTGATGCCGTTAC
>JAGMEL010000349.1 GCA_023128195.1 Caldifarciminota bacterium
AAAAACAATGGTAGAAAAAAAATTAAAAGCATATTTTGTGCGTGATCCTTGGAATGAGGATTATGGAGTTGGTGTAATCGCTACAAGTTCAAAGGAAGCAAAAAAATTAGCATTTTTATCAGAACCATTAGAGGATGCTGAATGGATAAATCTCAGAGTTAAATGGAACAAAGATGCAAATGTTGAAGGATTGAATATAGGACACCTTTTCATTACTGATGAAGAAAGTATTGATGCTATGTTCAGAGGCATCTATGGAAATCTTGAACATGTTAAATGTCCTAAGTGTGGTACTGAGGATGTCTATGTTTATGAGCTTTGGAATAATGTTTTTTGTTGTTCTAATTGTGAGAATAAACTTACTGTAAAAGATATTAACAATCCTTATGTCCTTAGAGAAGAAAACATTGAATTGAAAACTCGTTTGAAAGAGTTAGAAGAAGAAAAACAAATATTAATCCAACAGGAGTAAAGGAAAAGTGAAGACGAATGCATGAACATAATATATCATGGGATTGTAACAATGAAGATTTCTATTGTACGATATGTGGTAAGCAGATGGATGAAGCAGACTGGGAATGGGATGGTGAAGATGCCCATAAAGACTGTGTATTGAAAAGAGCAGATAATATTTGTTCTGCTGGATGCAGTTATTTCTCAATAGCTGGTGAAGATGATACTTGTCGAGACTGTGGAGAACATATGAGGAAAATAACAGAGAAAGATTTGAAGGCGTACAAGTTCACAAAATAAATGTTAAAGGGATTTAACAGGTTTCTAGGAGATAAAAAATGACAGATATATTAATTAGAGCAGCAAGAAATAAAGTAGAACATAAATTTAAAGATCAAGTTGATCCAGATACGGACTATTGTTACTGGACAGGTATCCATCCAAGAAGAATAATTGAAAAAGTAATGTTTACCGATGGGGTAACTGTCTATGCAGAGGGTGTTGTTATGGATGCTGATGAAGATGAGGGATTGTGTTTTCTACCATTAAGACGAGTAAACTACCCACAACCAAAAAAAGCACCGACAAGAGGGTTTACATATGTTACTCAAGATGAACAGAAGTAAAGACAGGTTTTAATTATGAAAAAAAGAATCTTCAATTGGAATCATTCAAACAATAAAAAATATGATGGTAGGGAATGTCCAGATTTTGATTTTGTTGAAGGTTGTGCAGATGGTACTGTTATTTGGTGGAATGAAACACAGTATTGTGTAGATATGGATAAACTCAATGAAAAAATTAGTACAGGAAAAGTACATACTAAATAAGGAGAAATAGAAATGGTGACGTATGCAAAAAGATGTGGAGTTTGTAAGCAGGTAAAATATACAGAACCAGATAAAGAAGGCAATCAAAAACGGATTTGTAAACTGTTCAATCATTATTTATCAAAAGAAGATGTGCATACTAAGGTTGATTGCAATAGCTTTGAAAGAATACCATATACCTGTGCTTCATGTGGTGCAGATATTATTGGTGGTTCAAAGGCAGGCAATCCTTTGAGGTACAAATCTGGTAAAAACAAAGGCAAAGTAAAACCGTGTTGTAAAAATCCTGATTGGCGTGTTTGTCCTAATAGGGAATGTGAAGCTGATGGTGCATTGATTTGTAAGAATTGTGGATATTATTATGGAATGGAGACTTGGTAAGTTTAAAAGGAATTTAATAAGGGAAAATATGAATAAAATACATAATTT
>JAGMEL010000035.1 GCA_023128195.1 Caldifarciminota bacterium
TGTCATTACGAGGAGCGCAGCGACGCGGTAATCTCATGAAATATAATGAGATTGCCACACCCCGACCATTACAATTCTTGATGGTCGGGGTTCGCAATGACAAAAAGGGATTTGGGCAACACGCCCTCTACTTTGAACATTCATTTTGAAGGTGAGTTAATACAAATTCTCTCATGCTTTATTTTTTGAACCAAATATTTTTATTCTATCCTCAACAACTTGCTGCATCATGTCCCGGGCAAAGCCAATGATTTTTCTCGGGTCAAAACCTTTAGGATTTTTTATTAAATATTCTCTCACTCCTGCAGTAAAAGCAATCCTCAGATCTGTATCTGTATTGATTTTTGAGATACCGTATTTTACTGCTTGCTTAATTAAATTATCTGGTACACCCCTGGTATGAGCAAGTTTTCCGCCAAATTTATTTACTCTATTTATCCATTTAATCTTAACGCCTGATGCACCGTGTAATACAAGCGGGATTTTTACTATTTTAGCAATCTCCTTTAATATATCAATGCGTAATTTTGGTTTTCCTTTGAATTTATATGCGCCGTGTGATGTGCCAATAGCTATAGCCAAGGCATCACATCCTGATTCATGGGCAAACCTTTTTGCCTCCTGGGGAGCAGTATAGATTGCGTCATCTTTCTTGACCTTTATATCGTCTTCGATTCCGGCAAGCCTGCCAATCTCTGCTTCAACTGAAACACCTCTTTTATGGGCGTATTTAACGACCTGTTTAGTTAATCTTAAATTGTCTTTAAAAGATAGATGTGAGGCATCGATCATTACTGAAGTGTAGTTATGTTTAATACATTCTTTTACTATGTCGAATGATTTACCATGGTCTAAATGCAATGCTACAGGTACGGATGTTTTTTTTGCCATGGTAATGACAAGTTGAGAAAGATTTTCAATACCAGCGTATCTTATCGCTTTTTCGCTCGTTGCGACTATTACCGGTGCATCAAGTAGTTCTGCAGCCTGTATTATCGCCTGGGTGATTTCAATATTAGATGTATTAAACGCTCCAACACCATATTTGCCCTTGCGGGCTTTTGGTAAAATTTTATTCAAATTTACTAACATATTATGTCCCCTTTACTCCTATTTCAGGCTTTGTCATACCTTAAAGGGCATAGCAGCTCGCTCCGTGAAATAAGAGAGATTTTCATTTTGACCGAATCATTTCTTTTGTTAAACTTATTTCCTTTTTGTTTGTGTGTTTCCTTTTTCATAATTCTAAATCTGACCAATTGGAATAATCTTTCTTAGCCATTGTTTTTCTCTTTATTTAGGTCATAGTTCGGTGAAACTTTTAGTACCAAATTTTTATTCTGAAAAAAGTGCCGTTCAAGCATGGCTATTCCTATAATCCATAATCGTCCGCTAATCGTGCGCATATGTCGTAGATTCCCCGTATATACACCACAAAATTCGATGCAAATAAAACATGAATTCAGAACAACCGATGCGTCGCAAATGCGTCGCAAATGCGTCGCAAATCGTCGCAGTGCAACTTAGTTTTGGATTTTTCTTAACCGACAACATAAAAAACTTTTTTACCTTTACCTAAACGTTTTATAATACCTTTTTGTACTAAATCTGCTAATTCTCTGAAGGCAGTATCTTTCGATGTTTTCAACAGTCCAACAGTTTGCTTTCTGGTTATTTTTTTATGCTCTTTTAAATAGCTAATGATGATTCTCTGTCTTTCATTTATCCCTATTGTTTTTAAATATTCTTCGGTCAGTTTAGATTTTCTAATTGTAATCACAATACTTGACCCGGCATATTCAAAATCCGGTTCAGCAATGCCCCAATCCTTGCACCACTCAATTATTTTATTTGTTCCGGTGCCGACTTCCTCAATGTATTTTATCCAGAAAAACGCTTTTGCTATCAGCGGATTAAAAGGTTTTGATTCATGCCTTCAGGCAACCTGCCAGGATTCCAGAATTCGATTCGGTCATCAAATATTCTAACCTGGGTCTTTGATGGAGAACGATAATCTCGATGAGCCAGAGCATTTGCCAATGCCTCTCTTATCGCTTTGGGTGGATATTCCCACTTTTCCTGACGTTCGAGCTTGCCATCTTCAATCCATGAAGTTAAAGAAATGTGGTCAAAGATGAATTTTTCCACCTCAACCAACTGGTCAATAATATTACCGGCGATATCTTTCATATCAATCATCGTGCCGGTAACGCCGGTTCCTTTAAATCTAACGCATTTGACCTCTGCTTGTAGACAAAAATTCTGAGGATTCCTACCAAATAACAATAAAGCTGAATTAGTCAATCTATTATCTTGCGTTAGTTTCAGCCTGGACAATACTTCTTCTAAGGGTGCATCAGCATTGATATCCAATCCTCTTTCGGTTTTGGCTTTTTTGACAAAAGCGACTACTTTGTCTGAATCAATATTTTTCATCTGTGCTTTTTTATTAATCTGACTATCAAACCGCAATGTTTCCTTGTGCTTTTCAAGAATCGATCGCTCATACTCCTCTTTAGACATCTTAATCGTTGATTTGCCCACTCGCTTATATGGACGTCCGAATGCCAGGACTAAATGGTCTTGAGACTCAGAGACTTCAATGATAATGACATTTTTGCTACCCATAGTTTCAATGCTAATTTTGGGATAAACCGGCGGGTCAGTGTTTTGAGTAATTTTATTGGTCAATTTTTCTACTGTATCCTTTCCAATCTCAATGCCAATAATTTTACCTGATGAGGAAATTCCGACAATTATTTTCCCACCAGTTTTATTTGCCATCGCCGCTACTGTTGCTATAATCCTATCCGACTGTGATAAACTTGGTTTTAATTCGACTATTTCCGATTCAATCAATTTTTTCATGGACCTATTTTACAACCTCCCTGTATGAAATATATCTTTTTGATAAGTTATGTCAAGAAGGTTAATCCTTCGGTTTTTTCGTTTATGCATTGCCTTCGAATTCTCTATAATCGCTTTGCTTTACCATTTTGGTTTTATTTTTTGTTCGAGGAGAAATTGCGCAGCATCTTCACCCCGACCTTTATATCCTGCCAAATCAAGATACAATTGAACATCACTAACTATATTTATATTCTGTCTTATCTGTGATGCATAGAATATACCTTCATCATAAGGCTCCAGTATAGTGAAGTTTGCACCTGAGTCAACGATTTTCAAATCCAATGATTTCATAATTTCTGTGGGATCATTCTTAATATATACGAAGCCTCTTGTATACTTTGTGTACGGAGCAACGAAAGCTGCACCGGAAAAGAGTGTGAATGCATAATTGACATTTCTTTTCATACAATAATCTGCGATATCCCTCTCGATTTCTTTCACCGTCTTTATGCCGAAAAAATCATACAATTTGTTATTACGAAAAGTATATTTAGTGCGCCATTCATCAAGTAGTCTCTGCGGACGCATGATGATAATTCCCCCCCTTTCTTTCTGTGCATATTCGAGATCAAGAAGACGTTCTTTTACCTTATATGCCAAACCTATGCTCACATTGGCCTCGCTTGCCATTTCCTGCACCTGCCAAATTTTCCTGGGATTACACAGCATTACTCTAATAATGCGTGATGCCTTCTTGCTGAATATAGAACGCAATGCCCGTTTTTCAATTATGGGATTTGGATAATTCGTTCTTTCAATATAAACCCGGTCGAAATTTAAGAAACAGTTACCAGCTGTGTCGATATAACCGATTCCATTTTCTTTACAGATTTCCGCGGTATCTTTAGTAATAAAGGGAGCACCTACTACGCCGTACGCATTCGGATACTGATGAGAATATTCCCTTAACTGCTGAATCGCAGCGCGAATGATCCGTGGTTCTCCTTGGGACTTTACCTCTACAATGAGCTGAGTTAATCCAGTTTCACCTCTGATAGTAAAAATAAGGTCTGCGCGACGGTAATCACTTATTCTTTCTTCTTGTGTAGTTTCCAGCCTAATAAATGGTACAGCTTTTAGCAATTTGTCTATCATAGCACGGATATCTTTTTCTAAGTTGTTATAATTATTATTTTTCATTTTTTACCAAGCTTTCACCATTATTATAGTTAAATATCCACTATTGTCAAGTGCTATTTTCACTATATGGCATTTTTCACCATTTGGTGAAAATGTAAAAAATAATGAAAAAATAAAGGGATGATTATGGGTGATTATGATTTAAGCATCTCAGTTTCGCAGCGCAGGTTCAAAAACTTCTCGTCAATGACAGAAACATTTTTTCCATTTCTCCGATTCCCCCAATCTCTCTATCTCCGTGTCATTTTTTCATCCCAGCGTGATCGCTGCCACACATGAGTAGACCTTTTTAGCGCCAGCTTTTTTAAGCACACGTGCGCATTCATTTATTGTTGCGCCGGTTGTCATAACGTCATCAATCAATATTATCTTTTTATTTTCTATTGTATTAGATTTTAAAGCAAATGCATTTAATACATTTTTCCTGCGCTTTTCTTCATTCAATTTTGTCTGGCTCTTTGTATTTTTAATACGTTTCATAATGTCATTTATTTTAATATTACATTCCCGGCTTATTGTTTTGGATAGCAATGCTGCCTGGTTATAACCGCGCCTTAAATTTTTCCACCAGAAAAGAGGAACAGGTACTATTATATCAGCATCTTTTAAAAAATAATCAGATTTTATAATACTTGCCATTGCCCGACCTAAAAAAATAGCGAGTTTAGTCTTTTTGCGATACTTGAAATGATGAATAATTTTATCGACTGGCGGGATAAACAGCATGAATGCGCGTCCATAATCAATATGAGTTCCTTTTTTACAAAATCGGCACGGGTTTCCTTTATTTATTGGTCTTCCGCAGAACCGACACAAGGGCGGTTTTGCTTCCGGTATATAATCAAGACAGTTATAACAGATCATATCGTCTGATATTTCTGTATTACAGATTAAACAGTGGTGAAGTAGGGTAAAATCTAAACTGGCTCTTAAGATGTCGGAAAAAATGCTCAATTTTTCTTTTGCGATGATCTTATATAAATGATTGCTCCCACAATAATTAACGCTAAAGCTATTATTTGGTTTATCCAAAAATTTGCGTTGTTCTCAGAATAGCGGATAAAATCTACACCAAATCGGAAGGCACCATGAAACATTAGATAAAAAGAAAATATTTCACCACGACCGTGTTTTTTGTTGAGTTTATTATTTAAAAAGAAGAAAAGTGCTAAACCAAAGAGTGATGTATAAATCTGAGTAGGGTGTAAGGTCTGGTCTCCTACAGGAGATGCTCCGGCAACACAATAGGCCGGAAATTTTATTGCCCAGGGTAATGTTGATGGCGTGCCAAAGCAGCAGCCATTCAAAAAACAACCAATACGCGTGAAAAAAAGACCCAGGGCTATTGCCGGTGCAACAATATCAGCGACCTCGAAAACCGATATCTTTTGTTTATTTAAATAAATCATGCCGGCAAGAAAGCCGCCGATGAATCCGCCAAAAAACATCATACCGCCTTCCCAGATTCTGATGATGCCGAGAATGTCATTTTCATATTGTGCCCAGTGAAACATGACATAAAGAATCCTTCCGCCAATAATGACACCGAGCATAAGATAGAATGCCAGATTTTCTATAATTATTGGTGAAATATCTGCTTTCTTTGCTGCCCTTTTTACAAATATTATGGCAAAGAGGAATGATACGACAAGCATAATCCCATAAGAGGGAATTGCAATATCGCCAATTTGAATAAGCACCGGTCTCATTTTTCTTCTTCTTTTGCTTTTCCTTCTACTATACGTTTGGTGATCTCTTTGGGAACTTCTTCTAAGTGGTGGAATTTCATATTGAAATAACCCCTGCCCTGGGTCATTGAACGAAGGCTTGTAGAATATTTATACATTTCAGCTTCAGGAATTAGTGCCTTGATTTTTTGAGTCTTACCTTCACTTTCCATTCCCATGATCTTGCCGCGTCGGCTATTTAAATCGCCCATAACATCGCCCATAAATGTCTCAGGTACATATATCTCCACTTCACTTATCGGCTCTAATAATGCTACACCTCCTTTTTCAGCACATGCTTTTACAGCCATGGAGGCAGCAATCTTAAAAGCTATATCTGAGGAGTCTACAGGATGGTATGATCCTTCAAAGACTTCGACTTTAATATCAGTTATCGTACAACCAGTAAGAAAACCCTGCTGCAGTGCTTCTCGGACACCTTTTTCAATAGAAGGGATATAACGAGATGGTATTTTACCGCCGACAATTTTATTAACAAATTCGAGACCAGCACCTTTTTCTAATGGTTGTATCCTGAGCCAGCAATCGCCATACTGGCCATGTCCCCCCGTCTGTTTTTTATATTTTCCTTGTGCCTCAGCTTTTCTGGTAAAGGTTTCACAGTATTTTATCCTGGGTTTAGTGAGTTCAACACTCACTCCATATTTTCTCTTTAATCGTGATAAAATAATATCTAAGTGCAATTCTCCTATACCTGAGATAATGAGCTGTTTTATCTCAGGATCAAAGGCAAAAGTAAATGTCGGATCTTCGTCACGGAGGCGTGTTAATCCAGTTGATATTTTTTCTTCATCACCTTTTGCCTTGGGTACCATTGCCATAGAAATTGAAGGAGCAGGAAATTCAATCTTTGGTAATGAAGCCTTTATATTGCTTGCTGCCAGTGTGTCACTCGTCTGTGTATCTTTTAGTTTTACTAAACCGCCGATCATTCCGCTTGTGAGCTGGCTGATATCCTTTTTTTCCTTTCCTTTAATCGAGAATATTTGATTAATTTTTTCATCGCTCGATTTTGTAGAATTCCTAACTATGTCACCACTTTTAATCGAGCCGCTCAACACTTTTAAATAACATAATTCACCAACATGTGGTTCTACTATTGTCTTGAACACGTAACCAAGAAAAGGAGAATCATTAGTGCGCTTTATTTTTTGACTATCTATTTCAATATCAGGTAATAAATCAGGTTGGGGCATAAATTCAATAACTGTTTCGATTAGGTTTTGTATCCCGATGAGTTCAAGTGCATCTCCAGCAAGGCACAAAGCTGTTTTGCCTTGAATAATTCCTTTTTTCAATACATCCAGACATTCGCTTAGCTCGATTTTTTGACCTTCGACATATTTATTCATTAAATTTTCATTAGTATCTGCAGCTGCCTCAATAATTTTTTCAGTGTATTGTGAGACTTTTTCCTTTATTTGTGCAGGGATCTCTTCTTCTTTGCCTTTTGCTCCGAACCCCTTGTTTTTTATGATATCGGCTACACCACTAAATTTGTCAGCTTCGCCTATTGGTATGGTTAATGGTACAATACTCCTCTTTGTGATTTCCCTGATTGCCGAAAATATTTTGTAGTAATCTGTACTTTCTTTCTTTAATTTATTTATGAAAAAAATCAAAGGTAATTTTTTCTCTTCAATTTTTTTTAGAAGTCTTTCGGTTCCCACTTCAATTCCTGCTGCAGCATCGATCACCATTACTGCACAATCGACTGCTTGTACACCACTTATTGCTTCGCCAATAAAATCAGAATATCCCGGTGTGTCAATAAGATTAATAATAAGGTCTTTATAGTCAAAGGTCGCTAATGCTAAATTGAGACTACATGCTCTTTCCATCTCTTCTGGGTCGTAATCAAATGCAGACGTTTTTTCACTGACTTTACCAAATCTGGTATTAGCGCCAGCAAGAAATAAGAATGCATCAGCTATCGTTGTTTTACCACTGCCCGCGTGTCCGAAAAAGCCGATGGTTCTAATACCTTTCATTGCCATTTGTTACCTCCTAAATTTTAATTCCTTAATATGAAGTTTTTGAAACTGCAATGGTAAGCTCGTCACTTAAAAGTTCGCTGATTAAATCAAGAGAACCATGATAAGTTATTTTTCCCTTTTTCACCATTACGCCACCGATAATTTCATCATTTGTGCTTACCTTAAAATCAATCTCTTGTTTTTTCATAAATTTTTCTAAGTCTGAACCATACCTCTTCCAATCCTGTTTATATATTATCAATTCACCCTCTTTTTCTCCACTCTTTTTAATCAATGCCTTTAAAAAGTCGAGGTACTTTTTGTGTTCGGGCAATGTGTTCAGTGCTTGTTTTATAGTATCCTTAATGAATTTCTGTTTTTGTGATACAGTCTTTCTACTCAATTCTAATCTCTTTTGTGAAACGGTGCGCAGAATTTCGGTTTTTTTAACGACTTCAGCCTCAGTCTCAATCTGCGTCCTTTTTGCAGCTATCTTTTCTCCATATTTTTTCTTTATCTTTGCCGCCTCTTTTTTATAATTATCAAGGATTGCTTTTGCCTCTTTTTTTGCATCGGCGAGTATTTTATCCGTGACTTTCTGTGTAGACATTTTATATTTTCATTTGAACAACTGCTAATATCGTAACGATTAAGCCCAGGACTGCATAGAACTCTACGAGAATGCCATAAATCATTGCCTTTGCTGCTTCAGTAGGTCTTTTTGCAACCAT
>JAGMEL010000350.1 GCA_023128195.1 Caldifarciminota bacterium
CTAACGAAGTTAGAGAGAGGAAGTACTGAGATGTCATAAATCCCGAAGATGTCGAGGGGATTTGACCCCACAAATACTCTGATACTGAGGGTCTGTTAAAAGTATTTCTATGTGATAGTAAAAATAGGGGAGTGAACATCCATATCACTCCCCATGTTACTATTTGCATCAGCCAGATTTAGACTAATCACCAAGCGCTACCACTAATTCAACCTCTTTTTCCTCTGTCATTGGTAAGAAATTCCAAATATCAGTATTAATGTCGGTTGCAAACGTGGAACGTAGTTCAGATAAAATAAATAGCCATTCTTTACTTTGTGTGAACTTAGACCAATCGGCCATTGTTGTCCACCATGAGGTCAATTTTATTTGAGCTGAATCCAACGAGTTACGGGAAAAGGCGAATTTCACACAGCCGTGCGCGCCTGCTATCACTTGAATAACATTTTTGGCCCATTTTCGAATGGCTGTGCTGTCCACATCTGGCCTTAAGTTAAAGATAATACTCATTTCAATGTCCATTCCCGTATAATACTTATTTTCCACTTGATTTAGTAGTTTTTCATTCATTTCATCCTCCTTTCTTTATATATCTTAATATACCTACAACAAATTATACAAACACCTTAAAAGCCCTATCACCCACACCCATTTAATACCCCCTCCTTTTCCCTGATATCCTGATACGCTGATAACCTGATCCCCTGACCTCCTGATCACATTACCGCCAATCTCCAATCAAAATAAATGGTGCCCAGTAATAGGGATGTGAGTATTGGTTATGCCCTATCATCAATATCTGTGCCTGACGCAATGCCTCCAATTTATCCATTTTTCCATTTTTTAAGTTTTTATAAAAATCTCGCATTAAAAGAGCAGTAGACCGATCCACAATTTCCCATAAACTCGCTACGATGCTCGGCAGACCAGCCACTTTAAAGGCATTTGAGAGTGTGACAAGTTCCATCCCAGCTGTCTCAGGGTCTGTTTCAATCGCAGTTTCACACGCAGAAAGGGTTGCAAGAAATGTCAGCTTAAACTGACCGGATAACCCTAAAATCTCCCGGATTGTGAGATTACCCTCACCCGGAGGCGCCAACACAATATATGAGAAACGCGGGTCTGCATCTAAAACGCCATGTGTGGCAAGGTGAATCAATCTGTAGTCACCACAGAGTTCTATGAATCGGTCTTTGCGTGCACTATCAGCCTTATATACACACGATTGACGAAATATCTGAGATATAAAATCCACCTCAATCTCAGCACTTGGAAGCGTACCATCAGCATTACCAAAGGCGAGCAACTCCTTTTCTGCTCGCTCTTTTTCTCTTAAGAGATCAGTGAGGAACGAAGCCGAAGGCAGATAACTGATCCGTTTCCATTCTATAAAGTATTCGAATGCTTCACTCTTGTTCTGCCGTCTAAGGGCATGAAACGGTAAATAGTGGAGTACACCATAAGGGATAACTACGATGTTTGGCATTTCCTCTATTTTGTTCTCCATTGGTTTTATAAGTATTTTGTAAAGCTCTTCACAATGTTTATCAACATCCTCCCTGTCAGCGCGCAATCGTAACAATGTCAATGCCTGTAGCACCCAAGTATCAATACTATGCTTAGGCTCTGCTATTGATTGTACGAGAAAAACGTCTTTGGTAAAGAGCAATGCTACGTACGTGTCTCCAACCGACACAAATTCCACAAACATTGTACTATCCGGCATTGTTTCCTGAATATACTTGAGTGTCCTCCTCTGTGGCATTATTATGTTATAAAGCTGTGGATGGTAGATTTTCAAATCAAGAATTTTCTGATTGACTTTACCCTCAAGTTCGTTCATCTTTATCTCAAACAGTGCTTCTTCTATTTCCTTGTTCCTGTATCTCTTTTTTAAACCCTCCATTTCAGCTTCAAAGAAGTTAATGCGGTCTAATATTCTTTTCAAAGACGGATCATAAGCAGCGATTCCTCCTTCTTCAAAAGCCCGTCGTAATTTTTCTGAACGACTCCGCTCCAGATAATCAAACGCCTCTTCATATTGTTCGAGCATAAAAAGGAGAATAATTAGACGCTCATACACATTTTTCTCTGCCTCAATATAGGAAACCCTCAACTCTTCGCGCTGGAGCTCCTTTCTGATAGACTCTTTTACTTCAATTGCATCCTTGTAATAAGCGACTGCATTTTCTACATCTTCCATGTCCTCATAAACTTGTCCAATGTTATCAAGAGTAACCCCTTCTCCATGTCTATCTTTTATCTCTCTCAATATTACAAGCGCTGAATCACCATAGGCAAGTGCTTTATCATATTGACCCAGCGCATAGTAGGAACGCGCAATGTTGCTGAGGGTCGTTCCTTCTCCAGGCCGGTTATTGATTTCTCTCTTTATTACGAGTGACGAATCTAAATAAGCAAGCGATCGGTCATATTGGCACAGTGCATGATAGGCAACACCGATGTTATCAAGGTTGTATGCTTCGCCACGTATATCATTAACCTCTCGCTGTATCGTAAGGGCTGAATCAAAAAAGGCAAGTGCACGGTTGTATTGTTTGAGTAAGCGATAAGTATATCCTTTATTATGGAGTGTTATACCTTCTGACTGTCTATTTTTTATCTCTCTTTTTATTACTAATGCTGAATCATAATAGGCAAGCGCTCTATCATATAGGGCAAGGTCATCATAGATTATCCCTATATTATTAAGTGCAGCAGCTTCGGCATACCGGTCCTGTATCTGCCTTTCAACTACCAGTGCAGAATCATAATAAGCGAGAGCTCTCTCGTAATTGCCAAGTATATAAAAGATGCTTCCAATATTATTAAGGGCAAATCCCTCGGTATACCTTGATCCTATCTTTCTAATCAGAATGAGTGAAGAATCATAATACGCAATCGCGCGGTCGAATTTGCTGAAGGTATGATAGATAATGCCAATATTACACATAGTAGTTCCCTTGCCTTTTCTATCTCCGATCTCCTCTCGTATCAATAGTGCCGAATCCAGATATGCAAGAGCATTTTTATACTGACCAAGACTATAATAAACTAATCCGATCTTGTTGAGTATGCGCCCCTCACCCCGTCGGTCTTTGATTTCTTTACTCAATAATAATGCAGATAGGTAATAGACAAAGGCGCTATCATAGCGGCTCATTTTATAATGGATTCTTCCTATGTTACTAAGATTTGATGCCTCACCAAACAGGTTTTTTAATCTCTTATTTATATCCAGTGCTGAACGATAATAATTGAGTGCACGATCATACTCGCCAATGGCATCATAGGCTGCACCTATACTA
>JAGMEL010000351.1 GCA_023128195.1 Caldifarciminota bacterium
AGTTAAGACATCATCACTGTCAAGGGAAAAACGAAATTTCCGAAAAAATCAGAAAGCTCTGAGCTTTCAACAAAAACTGCAAGCAACTTTCCACTTTTGCGCAAAAGTGGAATATCTATATTCTTCTCTTTTTATAAGTTTCATTGTGATTAGATTAATGATTTTATCCTCTGCAATTCTTCTTCGGCATCATGAATGAGTTGATTAATAATTTCTTTAATCGGTTTTATATCCTGTATGAGGCCCACGCTTTGACCTACCATTAAAGAACCGTGCTCAATTTTCCCCTCAATAACCGCTTTTCTCAAAGAACCCATCCAGAATTTTTCAACTTCATATTGTGCTTTTTCTTTTGTAATTTTTCCATCATTCAACTGTTCTAAGAGTTTTAGTTGCAACTTTCCAAAATCCTGCATTGCTTTATTCTTAATTGCACGAACTGCTACAACAGGCAATCTTGAGTCATATCGAGGTGTTGCAATTGCCTCTCTTGCCCGTGCTTTCATAAAAGCGTTTTTAAAATTAGGATGGGCTGTGCATTCTTTACTCATAACAAACAAAGTCCCAAATTGACAACCATAAGCGCCCATTATTAAAAGATGCGCCATTATCTTACCTGTTGCCAATCCACCAGCCACAAATATAGGGAAATCCCGTATCTGAAATAGTACCTGTTGCAAAAGAATAATAAGTGATACATAACCGATATGTCCACCTGCCTCACTTCCTTCAAGAATAAGTGCATCAACACCGTATTCAATCTGCCTTTGTGTAATCGATTTTGTGGATGCAAAGGAAATTGTTTTCTTCCCGGCTTTTTTCATTTCTTGAATGTCTTGCTTTTTAGGAAAACTACCGGCAAAAACTACAAAAGGAACATCTTTTTTCAATACTAAATTATATTGCTCCCGGTAATTTGGTGCAATAGTTATTAGATTTACTCCAAAAGGGTGTTTTAGATCACTTATGCATTTATCAACTTCCTTTGCAAAAAGATCAGGAGGCATATTCCCACCCGCTAAAACAGGAAATGCACCATTATCACCTACTGCTTTTACTAATTTATGGTCACTTATCCAGGTCATACCACCTGATATAATCGGGTATTTCACGCCAAGAAATTCTTTGCCCTTTTTCCAGATTTTATCAAGCATATTCATTTGATTTTTCCAAGAAGCTCTCTGGCTATTTCAATTTTGTCTTTTTCGACCATTAATCGCACAGGCTTATTGTGTGTAGGAAAAATTTTTCCTAAAGGTTTCCCAGTAAAATAGTATTTGATTTTAGCACTATCTAAAATAGATTTGATCACAACAATTTCAGTCGTGCTGAAGGTAGTGAGTAATTCAATAAAATTTTCCTGTTTATTCATTGCTTAGTTGATTTGGTTTTTTTGGTTCATCTAGTTTATCTGGTTTCCAGAGTTGTCTTTTAGTAACAACGTAAATAAGAATCGCGTAGGGGAGAAGTTGAAGGCGGGTTCAACAATTTTTTCGAATAACCCTTTCTGGATTTGGCTTTCTTTATTTTGAAAATTCTCCATTTGATTTTCTTCCTCAGATTATACCTAAAACACCCTTACCGTCAAGAATGTTTGTATATAAATTACAGACATTGACAATGGGCAGGGAATGGGTAGAATAATTTAAAGAAGGAGAGTAAGATGAACAATAAGTATAGAATCTTTATTTTCGTTATAATGTTATTATTGTTGATAGCTTGTTCAACAACAACAACCGAATCTGAGACAGAGACACTATGGGCAAGAGAATTTGAACACCGACGATTCTTCTGGATTGGCAATTATGACGAAATTATTAACCTCGAAGTTTATGTTGATGATAATGATAATCAAAATAATACTATAGGCATAACATATTATGGTGAGGCGTATCTTGATACTAATGACAATAATATACCTGACGATACTACAAATCCAATAAATTATAAATTAGGTTATTTTACTCTACAAACAAAAGGATCTAGTGATTTTTATCTATTTGATTCATCCAATAATATTATCGAACTAAATTATTGTCTACCAGTCTATTATGTTTTAGGTGTGCGGTATAAAAGTATTATAGGTAGTGATACAATTGAGATTGGTAGTTTGCAAAATGATACAATCCAGCTTAAACTTATCTGCCCTGAACAGCTTGATACGACATCATACACATGGAATTATGCAATGAAAAACTATTATCAGATATTATCACCTGGTTCACGACTCGATTCATTGAGTATATATTACATAACATCAGGAAATGAGCACAAGGATAAGCAGAATGATACTACTTATATTGAGCTTCTGGGTCTTGACCAGAATCACGATGGATTAGTAGATGAAAATACAGCTTTTTTATCAAATCGTGGACTATTAAGATTTCCAAATAGGGAACCTTTTGCTGATTCGAGTATATTAGATGACCCTGATCCAGTAATCTATACTAACCCATATATGACGGGTAATGGTAAGTACTACCTCTTAATTTTTTATTCTGAGATTGATACGTTAGACTAAAGCATTCTAACTGTTGACGTAGGCATTATTCATGAAAAATGGATAAAAAAGGGCTTTTTAGAGGGTTTTGAGGCAGAAAGAAAGTATTATTCTGCAAAAACGCTTCGATGCATTCTGGAGCAAATGAAGAGGTTTTAGGGGTATTTGAGATTGCTTCGTCTCTCTGTAAGAGCCTCGCAATGACATTTCCTTTTTGTCATTACGAGCCCGCGTACAGCGGGCGTGGTAATCTCGGATTGAGATTGCTTCGTCAT
>JAGMEL010000352.1 GCA_023128195.1 Caldifarciminota bacterium
TGCTCTATCTTGCTGATGGCTCCGACGGAATCTACCTTATCCATGAGAATATTCCTTCTGGTGTTGAAGAGATCACAAAACAGTTCTCATCCTTTCCACACCTGACGGTATTTTCACCACAGACTGGATATATGAAGTTTAATTTAGTTTTAAACAATGCGAGTGATGTTACAATAAATATTTACGATGTCTCAGGACGAATATTCAAGTCGATACGTGAAGAAAATTTGAGCGTGGGTGAACACGAATTTAGATGGTTACCAAAAGTCTCGGGTGTCTATTTTATTCGTGTTGAAAATGTTAAGGGCATAACGGCAAGAAAGGTGGTATTTTTAAAATAAAAAAGGAGGAAACATGAACATAGGCAGATGGATGTTAGTGGTAGCATTGATGGCTACTATGGGATTTGGCTTTGTAACAAGCGGTCAAATCTACTGTGAAAAGGTTATAGGTGATGAGCCGTTCTCTGCTGGTCGGCCAATCCCCTATAATGGTGTGAGACAATATCTTCTTGGTGCGGATTCAATAATCGGATTCACTTCATATGAGTATCAGGCAAATGGTGGTTTTGGTCAGCGGATTAGAGTCGATGATCTTGATCAGGCACACATTGATTGGATGTGGAGTGATTATCCAAACCAAGACGAGCGTCTTTGTGCCTGGAATGCGCGGTTTGATAACGGCTCATATTATGGTATGGTCCCAGCATCTTATTCATGGAGTGGTTATGTGCAGCTTGATATAGCGAGCGATGGAAGGACGGTTATTGCCTACCATTATAATGCTGGTGCTGGTACAATGTCCTGGATTGATTTCGATCAAGGCAATCTATGGGGTGTCTTGCCAAATGACCCTAAAGGTCCTGAAGTTGCCGACCATATCTGGCCCTATATCGCTGCTAGCGGTGATAATATCATTATGGTGACTGGTAATAGTGGTATTGGGGTCGAGACTCATCACCGTTATCTAACGACTGATGAAGGTGTGACCTGGTCTACTGTCGTGGATTTTGATTCCTGTAACTGCTTATCACCATTTCTTCGTGCCTCGCCGAATTCAGATAAAGTTGTGCATGTCTGGACACAAACTATAGAACCAACCTTCAGTGCATCTCAGCTTTGTCAGGATGTCTATTATGCGCTTTCTACTGATAATGGTGCTAACTGGAGTAGCCCGGTCAATCTCACCAATTATACACCTCCTGCCAGTATGAGTGCTGGTGATTCATCACTTTGGGCATTTAATAACGTGAATGCAGTATTTGACGCAAATGATGATCTCCATATTGCCTGGGGAGGTCATTTAGCGTGGGTAAGCGCACTTGATACACTGTATGGAGGTGACCGAGGAAAGATCTTTCACTGGGATGAGGTATCAAGCACGATTACTACAGTGAGTAGCCCAAGTACCTATTATACGGAGCCTAATGGTTTCTGGCTTGAACCATGGAGTGCTGGTGTTCCCTATTGGCATGGTGGTGCGGCTGGTTCCTGGAGAACGATTATAGACAATCCACAGCTTGTTGTTGATCCGACTAACAATGATCTCTATTGTCTGTGGGCTGGTAATGCTGACTCAACTGATGTTGCCCTGAATACCTATATCAATGGTGAGATTTATGGTGCAATATCCTTTGATAATGGTGCAACCTGGACAGATTATAAAAACCTGACCAATACTCCTTCACCTGGTGCTGCTGCTGGTGATTGCTTTGACGAAGACTATTTTACAGCCAGTCCACTTGTGGTTAACGATTCAATCTTTGTTACGTTCGTAGAGGATAAAGATGCTTGTGCGTTTGTCCATGCTGGTGAGATGACTGACAATCCAGTGCACGGTTGGGTATTCCCGAAAGAATATGTTGGTATTGAAGAGGGTGGTAATGCTGATGCGCCACTCAGACTGAGAATGAATGTTACTAATCCAGTTTCACGTAGAGCGATGATTTCTTATACACTTACCAATGCAGGAGAAATCTCTCTTAAAGTCTATGACCGGACCGGTAGTTTGGTGAGAACAATTGAAACCGGTTACAAAGATGCTGGCGTATACAACCTGAACTTAAATGTGGGTGAACTTTCGAATGGTATTTACTTCGTATTCTTGAAAACAACAGCGGGCAATGTTAGTAGTTCGCTCGTTGTGATTCATTAAGGAATTACTTGAAAGAAAAAGGCGGGCTTGTCCCACCCGCCTTTTTCAATTTAAAATTTAAAAGTAAGAAGTTAAAATGAAAGAGTTAAAAAGATAAAAGTAGTTGCCCGATTTATCGGGCTATGGAACTCACTGGTAGGTGAGCGCTCATAAGTCTGTAGTCGTTATGCTTACTATTACGCTCTGCCTACTCTCTTTTCTTCAGCGCAGCGTGTCTTCAGCGAAGCGTGACTCCAGGACGCATTCAGCGGATATGTCTTCAGCCTGCCCCGTTAAACGATGTTGTACGGGGCAACGCGTGTCTACTTTTACTGTATTATCCCTAACCAATCTCCTAATAAAAATTGTAATCTACCGATCAAAAGGCTGATACGCGCCATCACAGTATAACCGAATGCTGCACCAAAACCGATCATAATAAAGATAATCCCAATTTTTGATGTAACACCAAGCACACCTTTATGCTCTTTAGAAAAGTAAAAGTATGAGAGTGTACACAGCACACCTATGAACAGAATAATAGACCAGACAACTCCCATAGTGCCAGCATGCCATGCCTGAAAGTTCTGTGGCGTGAGGATTGTACCCTGAATCTGTCTGATGATGTCAGTCTGGATAACTGCAGGGATGGATGCACCTGTGTAATAGCCAATGGTAATGGCAATCGGAATCCGCACCAACCATGATACTTTTGGAATGAATCTCGCGACATATAAAGCACCTACAATAAATGAAATAATGAGCCATAATTTGCCTTCAAAGAGTGGTTTAAAGAGATTGGGTACGAGCACACGGTGTACAGTAAAAGTCAAGAAATATCCATTTGTAACGCCAACAAATAAATGCTCAGCGAATTTATAAAACGGATTATCTTTGTAGAGAAAAGAAAAGATGCATAGGCTAAGCAAGGCACCAATCCATATCCAGAAATCAAACGAAATATTCATTTTCGCCTCCTTACAAAGTATCCGACATTTCCAATAATGATGAAAATAATAATAGTAATATGTGCTGCAGTTAAAGAACCCAATGCCTCGCTTGCCTTGCGCCTTTGTTGAATCTTTAGCTCAGTTTCTATCAGCTCTTCGTATTCTGCTCCCCCTTTCATACCGATCATTAATCCGGAAAATTGTCCGGTCTGGAAATATGCGTAGAAATCAGAGGCGCTTACTGCAGTGACGCCGGCACCAACTGCTACACCATACTTGGTCTGTGAATAGGTGATCCACCATAGTGGTGCACTTGCGCCGCTTATTGAGATTAGTAATCCTACATCGTTAAAATTTTTAACATTCTTCATCATTGGTAATGAATCTGTTTTATAACCATAATAGTCTGTCTTATATACATCTGAAATACTTATACCCATGCCCAATAATGGAATTATTGGAGGTGGCTGCCAGCCCAGGAAAACATAATCTTTGCCATAGATTATACTGTCTGCTGTGGTTGTGGCTTCAGAATTAAATTCTTCGATTACCTGGTCCATAGCTAATTTGGCAAGACCGAGAGGTTGAACATACAGAGATAAAGCTGCCATTTTTATTCTTCTTTTAAAGGCGTGGCGCAAAAGAGCAATTGCCATTGGTTCCAATTCAGGTTGTGTTTGAGGGTCATAGTCAAAATCGATTATTAAAATCTTTTCATCAGGAATCATCTCAACTGTATTGAAGAGTCTTTGCACAGGCGTCATAACCCTCACTTTTTGGGTTGATGGAAATACAAGGGGAAGAATTACAACGATTGCCAGTATTAGATATATTACGCGCCTGTCTAATTTTGTCAAATAATCCAATAATTTCATTTACCACCTCCAAGCCAGGACCGTTCAATACCCAGGATTATCTTTAATGAAGTGGCGACTGCACCTAAAGCAATGCCAAAACTAATGCCTCTTTTTGAAGCAACATTGGGGATATCCATAATCCACTGTGCAAAGGAAGGAAGATGGGGCGAGATTTTATCGCCGAGTGGCAGAACACCAATCATTATTATGAAGGCTGCGCCAAGAAGAAGGCTTGATTCTAATGAACGCGCGCGGAATGCACGGTACGATGCCGATGCCATAAAGAATGCCAAAAGTGCGAACATGGTTGAGCCTAAAGGAACAATGATATTTGTATAAAGTGTTTGTAAATCGAACTGGAAGGATCCTATTCTCGTAGGCAGAAAAAGTTCACCCTCAACGCCGCCAAAAAGACCGATTATCGAGGTTATAACAAAGCTTATTATCAAAACATAGGAATATTGAAAGTTAGCACGATGGCGTTTTATCTTATCATAGTGGACCTTCATGAGACTGCCCAGACCCAGTACAATGGCGAATGTGGATATTATCCTTAGAAAGTCATTTCTCAGAAAATTATCAGCATTCTGTACTGCTGAGTGAGGCAGGTAATAAGGTATTATGCCTATGATACCTAAGATTAAAACCAGAAGTAAAGGGAATTTTTTCTTCATATTTTCTCCTATTTAAAAATGTCAAGCACAGCAAAATTGGTTAATAGTCCGATTATCGAAGCAATAATTAGCGCAGTGAATATAACGACCTTTCCCCAATCTTCTCCTTTAATTGCACCCAATAGAAGAGGTTGTTTTGAGATGTATGCGGAAGCAGCGTATAGTTCTTCGCCAATGAGTGTATAATCACAAGCAGTAACAAAGAATGGCAATTGGCTTATTGAGTCTGTTCCCGCAATCTGTATCGCCCCGGTCATTGCCCCGGTTTCTGCAATAATTAATGACTCGGCTTTGAACCAGCCAATAAGGAAATTCGCTGCTGGTTTTTCCCGTACCATTATACCATCGACAGCTGCTGCATAAGCAAATTGGGAGTCAGTAACAAAGTAGATCCTGTCAGCGTCATAAATATCTGGTCTTCCAATAGACGCATAAGATTGTTTAACAATCTCACTCGCTACGGTGTAAACCACGGGGTTTGAGGTTGGAACAATTAAAGGCGTTTCATATTGACCAGCCTTCTTTGCTATCTCACCGAGAATATTAAAAGAAGCTATTGTTCCGATTTGATCAACCAAACCTATTCCCATACAGTACAATATTGGTTTGCCCATTTCAGTGGCTCTGCCAACTGCATCTTCAACAGCATCTAATCCGGCGATCTTTCTTATGGTTAGTTTCTTCCCCTTTCGTGCTTGATTAATAAAGAAGAGTATTATACTACTAAAGATAACCATTGCTAAAAAGAGATTAATTTTTCCCTGGTCTATCCATTGAGGACTGCTCATAACTTCAATAGATGTTTGAGAATATGATATCAGGGTGGCAGAAACTGCAGCAACCTTATAAAAATATCCCTTACTATCCTCAGTTTCATCCTCGTATTCTGTGCGCCCCTTGCCAATGAAGCCTACTCTTTCAAAATCAACACCATTTTCACTACGGTGTATTTCATAGCCATCGAGAATAACATCATCTTGTGATAATTGCCACTCGACAGTTATTGCTTCGCCGCCATCATTCGGTGTATCGTATGCTCGTACTCCGGTCGGCGGCGCCAGGGCAAAAATCGCTGTTAATAAAATTAGGGTCATAACGTCTCCTTTCTTACTTTAAAAAAACGTATTCGTAAATCGTTTTTCGTATTCGTATTTTTGTAATAACTACTTATCCTTATTTTAACCAAGGCTTTGGATTAATCTCGTAAGCATTCTGCCCACACGATTATAATCATCTATTAGAATTCTGCAATTATCTGGATCGATATAGCCCAAGTCCCTGCTTAATATAATTTGATACAATATTTCTGCGGCAGAGCCTCGCGCTATAGAAACAAATCTTCTATATTCAGCCTTGGAATTCCTGGCTGCTCCTTCTGCAATGTTCGTCGGTATTGAGGAAGCAGCTCTTCGCATTTGTGATACTAATGAATATATTTCAATTTTGGGGAATTTGTTGGTTATTTTGTAGATTTTGAGCGTTAATTCATGAGCTAATTTAAAAACATCCATATCCCATACGCTTTTTATTCTCGATTTTTTCATCTTTTCCTCCTTTTTATTTATTTGTACGAGTACGAGTTACGAATCACGAATACGATTTTCCCTACATTCACAAGGAATACTCCCACACTTAGGACATCCTTTCGCATATTTCCTCATTGCCTGTTCAGCATCAATACCGAGTATTGACCCAACAGAAAGGAGCCAGGCACAACAGTCAGCAAATTCTTCTTTGATTTTTTCTTTATTTCCTTTTCTTATTGCCCTTGAGAGTTCACCAATTTCTTCGATAAACCAGTTAAAGGTTTTATCTAAACCTCTTTTAGAATCCTTTTTAAAGTATATTTTTTTTATGAGTGACTGATATTGTTTTAAATCCATCAATAAAAACGGGTTATGGGTTTGGGATGGGATGTTGGATTTTGTTGGGTGCTGTGGTCAGTGCGGTTCCGCACTTTATTGCTGCTTCCTGTGGTTACTTAATTTATTGTTCATCTCCCCTTTTGTAGTTGCTCAATTTATTGAAACCTTCCCTTGCGTAACCACTCAATTTATTGAGCAAAAGAGGGAAAGGGCATAGCCCTTTCCCTCTATATTTTTCGTTTAATCGAAGTAGAAAGTTGCGGATAGTCTCCAATTGGTCATATCAGTGAGATCACTAAAACCCATCAGGTCGAGCTGGAGGTTGTCAGTTACTTTCCAGCCAAGACCATAGTAATAATCTGTACTGGAGAGGGTTACTTTTTCAACCTCTTTAGAGTAATCATCATCATATGTTTGATCGATATCTTCGTATGTAGTGCCATCGCCATACTCAATTAATGTTCTTTCTGGCTCATAATCGACCAGTGTATCTATCGTGGTATACTCATTGTAAGATATATTGTGTCGTGCACCGAGCCTGAAGACCAATGGGTCGGCAATATGGAATTCAGCTCCAATCGGGATTGTAAAGTTTTTGATACTACCATCAACATCTTCTTGCCATGTTTGACTTGACCATATTGTTGCGGTAAAGTCATCAGGATCATTAGATACTGTATCACCGTCATCATAGACTGTAATATCAACTGTTGTATCCCGCGATGTAATTGAATTTGAATATGATGTTGAGCTGAAGAGCAGACCAATTCCAAAGTTTAATCTTTCAGTAACCTTAAAGAGCTGTTTTGTACCAACCCTGAACCCGCTATTACTGGTGCTGCCTTCATAATACGTAATTGTCGTATTCGTATCCCATTGAAAGTAATTATAGCTCTCCTCGCTTGTCATATAAGACCAGTCCATTGCATTGTCGCCATAGTCATATGATTCAGTAAAATATCCCAAATAGAATCTTCCCTGGGCGTCTTCATTGTAGTCGTAAAAACATTTTACCTCTACTGCAATTCTGGTTCCTGACTGTGGTTTCATTGCAGAATCAATTGTTGCGATTTCCATAAAGCTTGTATCCCGGTGTTCTGGAAAATCATATTCTGCCTCAGCACCCGTAATAATTGCTTCTTCATTTAGGTCGAGCATGGCAAATTCACCTGTCAATCCAAAAGACATGTTGTCCCTGTCTGACCAGGCACTGAAAATAATTCTGTTTTCATTATCACTGAAGATTTCATCACCTACAGAGTTTTCAGTCTCAAGATATGTTAATGTATCTGCTTCAAGATCTTCTGAACTAAATTCATAGGTGAAATTATTCATAGGATTAGTAATTGTATTTTTGGAATCTTTTTTCATAAAACCGATACCCAGACGCAGGTTATCTCTTTTTACTCCCAGTCCAACATAAAAATCACTGCTGGCTGTGGCATCATATGCTGAAGCAGTCTGTGTATCAACAGTACGACTGATAGGCTGTCCCAGAGTATCCAGTTGCCAGTCAATAGTAGTCACTTCACCATCACCATATAGCGGAGTTCCTCCGGGTCCAATAAGGCCGGTATTTAAAGCATCTTTCATGGAGCTTCTATCATAAACAAAACCCGGATAAAAGTTCCCATAGTTCTTTGTGCCGCCGATAAAGAAATATGGCACACTGGTATTTGAGAACAATTCCTCATAACCCGTGACAAAGTTCGAGAGACCTGTCCAAAGACGGGCACCTTCAATTTCTGGGATTCTTGCGGGATCAAAGAGTAGATCATAATCATCTTCCCAGAGTTGTGCAGTTGATTGATACCTGAATGATTCAGTTACCAAGCCAAAAGATAACGACAGCATTATTGCTATTGTTAAGGCATATTTCATTTTTCCTCCTTTTATATTGCCTTCATTTTCTAAAAACCTTTTTTTAATGGATTATCACCTCCTTCCACTTTTAAAATCTGAACCTCTATAAAAATATATGCATACTGATTAGGTCTGATAACCTAATTATGCATATGAAGAGATTATACATACAATTCCAAAAAAGTCAAGGATTAATTATGAGATTGCAGCGATGATGAAAAGATTACAGGAATATCTGTTCTTTTCTGTATTTTCATTATTGACTTGTTGCTATATTCCTTTAAAATAGTGCCATGCTTAAACTTGTGGATATTGAATATAGTATTGGTGAACGTACTCTTTTTTCCGGGGTAAACCTTAATATTAATAAATTTGACAGATTTGGACTTGTCGGTGCCAATGGTACAGGAAAGACTACGCTTCTAAGTATAATAACCGGTGAAATTTCACCAACCAGAGGTTATATAAATAAGCCTAAAGGGATTAATATTGGTTATCTTCCCCAGGAAGAGATTATTCTACATGGCAATACATTGATAGATGAGGTCCTGAAGGATTATAATCAACACCTGAGAAATTTATCAAGAATCAGAGAATTAATGGGTAAAGATCCCCGGTCCAAAGAATTACTCAGGGAATACGAAATTGCTGAAGACAATTTCCAGAAATTCGGCAGCTATGATTATGAATCTGAAGCCTATAAGGTAATCCATGGCCTTGGCTTTACTGAAGACGACCATAATAAATTGGTTCAGGAGTTCTCAAGCGGATGGCAGATGCGTATTGTTCTGGCACGGCTTCTTTTAAATAAACCTGATCTATTATTGCTTGATGAGCCGACAAACCATCTGGATATAGAATCGATGCAATGGCTTGAAAATTACCTTCAAAATTTCAAGGGAGCAATGATAATAGTATCACATGACCGATATTTTCTCGATAAAATTCTCCAGACTCCAAAAGGCGCAACCGGCATCTGGGAGATTGATTTTGGTGGATTCCGAAGATACCGCACAAATTACACAGGTTTTCTTCAAGAATCACAGATACGCAAGCAGAGATTAATACAGGCAGCTAAAATTCAGGAGAAAAGGATTAAGGAAATTAGAGAATTCATTATGCGCAACCGCGCGAATAAATCAAAGGCAAAACTTGTAAAGAGTAGAGAAAAATATCTTGAGCGTATGGAACGTATTCAAATAGGGTCAGAAAGAAAAAAGATCAAGGTACAGTTTCCTGTTGAGGAAATACACAGCCGCCGGCTGGTAGAATTGAATAATATTAGCAAGGTATATAATGGAAAGACAATCTTTTCCAGTATAAATTTCTCTATTGAAAGAGGCGATAGGATCGCACTCATTGGCAAAAATGGTGCGGGAAAGTCCACGCTCTGTCGTATTATTGCTGGATATGAGCATTCTACACAGGGAGTTCGGAAATCGAGTGAAAAACTTAAAATCGGTACATTTTCTCACGAGATACTACTCAAACTTGATCTTTTAAATACGGTTTTTGATGAGGCTACAAAAGATGCTTCGCCCGAGGTTAATCAAACCCTCCGAAAGTTTTTGGGTCTTTTTCTCTTTTCTGGAGATGATATTTACAAAAAGATTGAGGTTTTGAGCGGTGGTGAAAAGACAAGGCTTGTGATTCTTAAGGTGATGAGTGAACCATCAAATTTATTAATACTCGATGAACCGACCTATCATCTTGATAAGGATTCAGTAGATGCCATAAAACAGGCAATAATGTCTTATTCAGGGACGACTATATTGGTTACACACAATCGCGATCTGATAGCATCCTTTGCCACAAGGATTATTGAGTTGAAAAATGGTAAGCTTTATGATTATCCGGGTGATTATTCTTACTATTTATGGAAAAAAACTGGGGTTGTTCATTCTGCTGAAAAGCAAAAGGGATCTAAGATAAAGGAGTCGCCGACTGAAAAATTAAAAAAACAGATTTTACAGAAACAATCAAAACGTGAAAAACTGCGTGAGGCATTCTCACGCCCCGGCATTATAAATAAACCACGTAAGGCAAAAAAACTCTTTGAAGAATATCATAGACTAACTGAAGAAATTGAGGAGTTGGAGGGCGAATTGTCTTCGAACAATATTTAGAAATGCATATAAGACATCCTGAGAATTTTGCCATGCCTGAACTTTTTGGCAGGAAGGCATGTAATTTATTTCTATTAAAAAAATATTTCCAAGTGCCGGAATTCGTTGTAATTACTACGAAAGGGTTTAAGGATTATAGAAAAAATAAAAAGATTACACCTGCGCTTGAACATGAATTAAGAGAAACACTTATCCGTTTTTTTAAAAAAGGCACTGTAGCCATTAGGTCTTCAGGTACTGCTGAGGATTTACCAGGGATTTCCTTTGCTGGTATGTATGAGACTACTTTGAATATTAAGAATATAGATGATGGTATCAGAGCAGTTATTCGCACCTGGAATTCAGTAGATTCAGAGCAGGTAAACAAGTATTGCGAAAGTATGAATGTTTCAATCGGCGATATGGCAGTGATTATTCAACATCAGCTTGAGCCTGAGAAGAGTGGCGTGATGGTGACCCAGAGTCCATTCCGCATCAATGAGATTTTGATTGAATGTTGTCAGGGGTTGGGCAAAAAGTTGGTATCTGGTGAAATCATCCCGACCCGTTATCGTATTAGAAGAAATGAGATTGCCGAACGCAGAGGTGGAGATTTGCTTACTAAAGAACAAGTTCTTAAGCTGGTAAATATTGGCAAAAAGATAGAGAAGATTTTTGAATCGCCACAGGATATTGAGTGGGCAATTGAACACGGGAAAATTTACATACTGCAGTCTCGACCAATTCTGCTGCATGCTTCAATTCCACGCAGGCAATGCACGGTCTGGTGTAATGCCAATGTCAGGGAGACCATCCCAGACCCAATGTCACCTATGGGATGGTCAATATTTGATAATGTGTTCTTCCCAAGTATTTTTATTGATGTATTTCGGATACCAATAACACCAGAACAGTATTGGAGATTCCGTCCAGTAGAACTCATTTCAGGCAGATTGTATTGGAACATGAATAATACAATTGCATTTATGAAATCTATTGGACCAATTATAGATTTTATTGAAGGAGATAAAGCTATTGATCCTCAAATGACTACGGCATTCAAAGCTGTGGATATCAATAATTTACCACGACCTATTCCTTGTTTGACAATGTTCAGATTCAGCATAGTTTCACTTACCCGTTTTGTATATTACCTGGTCCTCGGATATTTCCGCTAT
>JAGMEL010000353.1 GCA_023128195.1 Caldifarciminota bacterium
CTACAAAATATTGGACTAAATACAATATGGTGAAACAACAAGAAGACCTACTCAATTATTTAATTATTTTTTAACTGAAATATTCTGGTTTATACTTACCTATCCATTCGATTATTCCATAATTATAAAATAATGAAATGATGGAATTTGACTTTATATTGAATCAAATATCAAATCCTTCTTTCTCATTAGCGTAGTTACACAATTTATCGTGTGTACTGAAAATGTTTGATAAATCAAACTACTACAATATAAGAACAACCTGTAATATTAAATATTTTGACCTTTGATATTTGTCATTCATGTGACATTTGGATTTTGTCCTGCCCTGCCTGTCCCGTAGCGTCAGCGTACGGGGTGAAATGCGGAGCATATTTCACTGGGGTCATTTGACATTTCTCTCCCTTTTTCCCATCTTCCCAACTTCTTAACTTCAAAACTTCCTTTTTCCCCGTGTCACCTTGTCTCTTTGCCCCCTGTCACTTTCTCAATCCATGCTTTTGTCTCAATTTTTTTAAATATTCTCATTGCTTTGGTAAAATATTTTTTTGCCTCAGTTTTTTTACCTGATTTTTTAAACATCAGACCCTGATAATAATAAACCCGTGCAAGGCTAAATTTACTTTTTAACTTCTTAAAAATTCTAATTGATTCCTCAAAAGAAGATTTCGCCTTATTCCATTTCTTTTCTTTTATGCAAAGACGACCAGAAAAACAAAGTGCCTTAGCCTTTATATTTTTTAAGCCGAGTTCATCTGCAAGAGATAAAACCTGCTTTAATTGTTTTTTAGCCTTAACCAAGCCGTTCTTTTCAAAATAGAGCGAGGTGAAACTGAGAAGAACTTCAGCAAGCAGTGATTTTGATTTGATCATCTGAGTAATTGAGAAAGCCTTATTATAATACTCTTGGGCATTCGATAAATCTTCCATCTCAAGATATAAATCTCCAATTCCAATAAGGCTTTCTGTTTCGGTTTGGCGATCCCTGATTTCCCTTGATATCTCCAACGAATTCGTGCAATATTCTAATGCCTTCGAATATTCACCAATATTACAGTAAAGAATCCCAATGTTATTGAGAGTCATCGCTTCAATTTTTCGCTCACCTACTTCTCTTGTTATCTTTAATGAATCCATATAGTATTCCAGTGCCTTAGTATATTCTCCAAATGTTACGTAGATAATTCCAATATTATTAAGGGTGCTTGCTTCAATTTTTCGCTCACCTATTTCCCTTGTTATCTTTAATGAATGTTTGTAGTATTCCAATGCCTTTGAATTCTCACCAAGAGTTCCGTAAATGAGACCGATATTGTTAAATGCTCTCCCCTCGGTCTCAGGATCGCCAAGCTCTTTTGTAATTTCTAAGGAACGAGAATAATATTTTAATGATTTTGAATACTCACCTAAATTCCAGAAAATAATGCTGCAATTGCCAAGTGTCATTGCTTCAAGATTACGGTTGCCGATTTTTTTGGCAATTTTCAAGGAGCTCTGATATAGCTTTAGAGCGTTTTTAAATTCACCAAGATACCAGTGAGCAATGCCAATACAATTGAGACCTTCCGCTTCTCCTTTTTTGTCATTTAATTCTTTGTAGATTTCGAGCGCTATCTCTGCCATTTCTATAGTATTATTATACCGAGATATTCCAAAGTAGACTTTGCATAACGCAATAAGACAACCGGCTTCCCATTTCCTTTCTCCTAATACCCTTGCCCTCTTAATCGCTTCTTCTAAATCCTCCACAGCTTTCTCGCTCTCTCCAACCAAATCTAACACCGTTGCCCTCTTTTTCAAATACTCAATTTCCTTTACCTCTTTGTCCATTATCTCACTCTGTGGCAAACACTCAATGGCTATGTTATAGAACCTTATTGCATCCCTATTCGCATATACATCCTTCGCCCTACCACCAGCAACCACACTGTAGGCTATCGCCTTTTCCAAATCTCTACTTATATAAAAATGATTCGCTAACTCCTCTACAACCGCCTCTGTACGCCCCTTATATAAAGCCAGTAACTTCTCCCCAACTGCCTGATGATAACGCTTCAATTTAACACCACTTATTTTATTATAAATCACCTCTCTAATTATTTCCTCAGAAAAACAATAATACTCCCTTCTCTGCTCTTCTAATAACCTCATTCCTAATATCTCATCCATTAAATCAAAAAGATGACCCTCATTCATTTTGGTTATATCCTGCAAAAAAGTAAAATCAAACTTACGACCAAGAACCGCAGCATACTCCAATAAATCACATGCCTCTTTATCCATCATACCCAATTTCCTGTCCACCACACCCTCTATTGAATATGGAATAACAACCTTCTTACCTCTATCAAATACCCACTTATCCTTATGCCAGACGAGTACACCATTCGTATCTATGGATTTCATTAACTCCTCAATGAAAAAAGGATTACCACCAGTCTCCTTGAATATATATTCGGTAAGCTCAGAAGATGGAATACCATCTATCATCAATGAAAGCATGCGCGCAACATCTGCCGTTTTCAGGGGTTCAATATCTGTTTTTTTGTATAGACCCTCACGCGCCATCAATTGCAATACATTCTGAAATGAACTATCCTTTACCTCTTCAACACGATAGACCAAAAAGAAAAAAACAGAACTCTCCTTTAAAGCCCTGACCAGATAGTGAAAAAGCTCCAAAGAACTGTCGTCTGCCCAATGAATATTATCCAAACATACAAACAGAGGTGCTTTTGAAGCTTGCAATGCCAAAAACCTGCGCACCCCCTCAAAAAGCCGAAATTTATCAACCATAAAAATCTGCTCATCTATTTTCGATTTGCCAGATAACTCAGGCACTATCTTTACAAGCTCAATCTGATATGCCTGGGGTATTTCAAAAAGACTTTCTTCACCCTGTTTTTTAATCACGGCACGGATAATCTCCCTGAAAGGATAATAGGGAATCGACTTTGTCGTAGCTGATAAATTACTATTCAAGAACCGCATATTTTGATAGTCAGAATCCTTTATAACCTCATGCAATAACCTTGTCTTACCTACACCAATCTCACCACTGATAGTTATGGCTCCACCACAACCATCAAATATTGGTT
>JAGMEL010000354.1 GCA_023128195.1 Caldifarciminota bacterium
AGCATATTCGTTTACGATTTTCTATCTATTCCATTTAAAGTATATTTTTTTTGAACTAAAATCTCTTCCTCTTTCAAGGGCAAAATCCTGATTTTAGTTACAATCATTTGTCTATGATCATCAACAATAATAAATTCTTCGCCCTCTTTCAAACCATCCAAACCCATTAAAAGATCCCCCAAATTCAAGACCTTACATTTCAAGTTATCCATTTTTACTCCTTTTTTAATTCCTTCTAATTATCCGGCCTTTAGAAAGATCATAGGGAGACAATTCCACTTTGACCTCATCCCCCAAATCAACTTTAATATCATTTTGTCGCATCTTTCCCGACATATAACCCAGAACAATATTCTTTCCATCAGTAAACAACTCCACTCTAAACATACAATTAGGAAGTTTTTTAACAACCTTGCCCTCTACAATTATACCTTTTTTCATTTTTAGAACTAGTCCCCCCTTCTTACTTTTTCATTAAAGGCTTGTGGTGGTACTATATATGGTGTATAATGACCAAGGATTTCATCAATTTTATATTTACTATGACATTTTACACATTCAATTCTATCACCATATATTTCCCACGACTTTCCACCACATACACAAGTATATAAACTTTCCATTTATTCCTCCTTATTATTTTCTTGATACCAATTCCAGAGATTGGCAAGGGCCTCTACCAAAACATCAGATTTTTCTTTATGCAATACATTATCCCAAACATCTTTCAACAAACAAACAACATGAGTTTTTACTTGCACTATTTCAACTATCACATTTGTATTCATTAATGGTTCAAATCTTGCATTTTTAAATTCCTCTAATATCTCACAAGACAAAGGGGCATCCATCCAATCTATCATCTGACCGTCTACTATTTCACCCTCAAATATTTCACCACTACTATCAACGGTATAGAATTTTTCCCCGATATGCACTGCTAATACCCAATTGCCGTGAGTGTAGATTTCTGCCCACCCGAATACCGTTTCCTTATCCCATCTTGCCTTTCTCAATCGTTTCGCAAGTTCAAGAGACGCAACTTTGGATTCAAAGTTATCAGGATTCATTTCTTATCCTTTTCTTGAGGATTTCGTTGCAAACTATCCCATTGCTCTCCTATGTGTCCGCAACGAAGACACACATATCTACGCACCCGTGCCGTCTTATTTTCTATCAATTCACTGGAATAAGGTTTGACAAATTCTCCGCATTTTTCGCATATCATTCTTGACCTCCTATATCTCAAACTGGCTTTTTATCTCAGCCAATTCCTCTTCCAGATCATCAATCTTCTTTTGTAGTTCATCCTCTAATTGGTCTTTATCCGCAACCAATTCCTGATAGCATTTGCGGCATATAACCTCCTCACCTTCTTCTATACAACAATCACATTCATCACATTTAATATTTATTGGCATTGTTTACCTCCTTTTTTATTAGCCCTTTGAATTCTAAACAGTGTGGGTTTATTGCCATTGTGCTCCCACCATCTTTATTTTTTACTTGCAATAAATCGCCTCCTCCCCGTGGCATATTCAAGATTGTAACTTCGTATTCCTTGTCATCATAATTCAAGATCACTTCATCCCCTACCTTAATTAAATCCTTATAATTTATTTCCATCTGTTTACCTCTTTTCCTTATTCAATCTCCCCAAAAAATCCGCAATGTCCTCAAGACATCCCTTACTGAAAACAGCCATGTGGGACTCAGGTTCGAAAATGTATTGATGCCAATTATGATAATAAAGAACATTCCCAAGATGTCCTCCGTGGTGACTCCTACAATAAAAACTTTCAGTATCTCCTATCCGTTCAAAATAAATATACTTATACATTAGATCCTTTGTTTCCATATTACTTCTCCTAATCAGTTCGCATTTTAATATGACCAATAACTTTATAGCCATGTTCCTGACACCATTCTTTACAAAGTTTTTTAGGATATTCGGTTGGTTCTTTTCCATAATCACAATTTTTTGGATTGCTTGTTTCCGTTCTGAGAGGAGGCTCAAATAATTTTTTTCCTATACTACAAACTTCTTTATCCTGTTGTGTTTTAGCATACCAAGGAACCTCTTTTCTTATATCACACACATAAGCCCAATGAACATATCCAGCATTACAAGACCAACCACCCCAAACTATTTTGACCTCGTTTTCTTCCTTATCCATCTTCATCTTCTTTTTGCATAATAAGAACATTCTCAGGCAATGCATCAAGTATAAATTTTTCAACTTCTTTTGCCCTGTTACCAAACAACACAGCATTTTTATTGTTAAAGCCAAATTGCCTCAGATATAATAAAGTTGTATTAATTGCTTTCTTGGCTTCTTTTTTTGATATATTTGGAAATTCACCCATTACTCCTCCTTTTTTTCTTGTTTCCTTTCTCTCCATGGACCTCTTTTATTTTCCTCTGTATCAATAAATATTTCAACTGTATCCACTCTCACCTCTATCAAATTTGACCATATTTCAACAAAAACAGTTTCCACTTCTATTTCTTCAACGATCTCAACAGGATCTGTATTCCATTCAATCCGCTCAACCATCTGCTTAATTTCAGTTATATCCTTTTGGATTGCAATCTGTCTATTATCTAAAATAGAAAACATATATGAGAATACAAAAATTGCCATTATTATAAATATAACTATCAATAAAAACCTATCATTCTTATCCATTACTGCTCCTCTTTTTAAGATTCACAAAACGCATAAATCCCTCTCTCTACAGCAGTTTTGCAACTTATCTGGTCATCTACCATACCGTATTCCAATCCATCAATATTTGCTTCCTTCAACCAATTTACTCTTAAATATATCCATTCACACTCAAATTCAAACAACTCCCTGAATGCTAATTTTTTTGCTTCTTTGACACTTTTGGCTATGATCGCAATACCATAAGTTTCACCTTCTTCACAGCAATAATAGCATCTTTTTATCTCTTTCATTAATCCCCTCTTTTTCCATCCTCCCTATACCATTTCACTATTTCTTTTACGAATGCAATAGCACCAACGAAACAAACACATAACATAAATACATTAAATATCACCAATCCCTGGCCCAATCGGAAAATAAAGTCATCCATTAATCCTCCTTCACCCATTCAATATATTTTCCCGCCTCTCGGTTGAGTTTGCGAAGTTGAGCACGGGCTCTTTTGTTGTTTCGTTTTGACCACCTTCCCCAAAAAATTAAATGTTGAGTTCCCAATATTTCCCTTAGAAATTTCATACAATTAAAATCAGCAAATGGGCATTCTCCACAATCAGAAAAATCATTTTTATAGGCAATACATAAAGCACAATCAATTGGTAATTTATATCGGTTGCTAAAACTATTCCATACCGCATTATCAGGATTAAACCTGTATTCCAAATCCTTGCAGTATTTTTCGGGGATGCGGGTTTTGAGGTTATCCATTAATCCTCCTTTATCCAATTCTCCTTTTTATTATCCCAGACTTTATTGTTGTCCCTCATTGCATGAGCATATCCATCCCGATATCCATCCTGATAAGTAACTTT
>JAGMEL010000355.1 GCA_023128195.1 Caldifarciminota bacterium
TATTATTCCAAAACAAAAGATTGCGATTATTGAGCTTGCAGAGGCAGCGGGACTGAACCTTGTTCCAGAAAAACGCAAAAATCCCCTTTTGGCAACGACAAAAGGTGTTGGCGAATTGATATTGGATGCAGTGAATAAAGGCTGTAAAAAAATTATTCTGGGCATTGGTGATAGTGCAACAATAGATTGTGGTGTGGGAGCAATGTCTGTCTTGGGAGTGAGATTTCTTAATGGTCTTGATAATGAGATTGAACTCAACTGCCGGGGATTGCTCGAACTGAAGAAAATTGATACATCTAAGATTTATAAAAAAATAAAAAATGCGAAAATTATTATTGCATCTGATGTTAAAAATATTTTAACCGGTAAAAATGGCGCATTAATATATGCAATGCAAAAAGGAGCGAAACGCACAATGATATCTGTAATTCATAAGGCTCTCAGGAATTTTAAGGAAGTTATATTAAAACAATACGGCATAAACTTAGATACAATCCTGGGGTCTGGTGCGGCTGGTGGTATAGGTGGTGCAATGAAGGTGATATTGAATGCTGAAATAAAATCAGGATTTGAGATTATAAAAGCAATAGTTGCACTAGAAAAAAAGATTGAACAAAGTGATTTGATAGTCACTGGCGAGGGCAAGATAGATAAGCAGAATCTATATGGTAAGGCAACAAAAAAGGTTGTTGACATAGCATACAAATATAAAAAGCCAGTTATTCTTATCGCAGGTAGTATTACAAAGAATGCAGAAATCTTTTATAAATACGGCGTAATTGGACAATACAGCATATTGACATCATCTATATCCATAAAAAATGCAATAAAAAATGCCCCAAAATTATTAGAAGATTTAGCATATTCTATTGGGAAAAGAATCTGTTAAATCCCTTGTTTCAATGGAGTTCATATTCAATTTTTTCGTTTAAATCGATTACTGCATAATGTTTTGGAAAGGGACCCGGGTTGATTATTAATGTGTTATTAATTGTATCAACTCCTCGTGCTTCATGAATATGACCGCAAATAACCAAATCCAGTTGAAATTTTTCAATGAAACTGCGAATTGCCTTACTACCGACATGGAGTCCTATGAATGTATTGTCTACTTTGGTTTTTGCTGGAGGTGAGTGGCTGAGAAGAATATGAAATTGCGTATCTGTTTTTTCAAAATCACTCAAGATTTCTTCAATTTCAGATTCAGTATATTCCTGGGGAGTATGAAATGGTGTTTTACTACATCCTCCAACACCATAGAATGTTATATTCTCAATTATTCTTCTTTCTCTATGAAGATTGATTCCTTTGGATATTAAAAGTTTGTTTACACTATGTTGGTCACAGTTTCCAGGTATTGCAAGGATCTGATTATTCAGCTGATTAATGTTTTGTAGAATCGGGTCTGCTTCTTTTTCACCACCAAAATTTGTAATATCACCGCCGATTAATATAAGATCTGCATTACTTATTGCCTTTGCAATAGTATTATCAAAATATTCATGACCATGAATATCGGTAATTGCGATAATCTGCATAACCTATGATATAAAAATAATTTAAATCGTCAAGAGATCAATTTGAGAGCTCTGAAAAAGTATTCATCGCTCTCCTGATATCTATTACGTTAATCACTGTAATCAAAGATTTCTGGCTTTTCCAGAAATCTCAATTTTGTTTCTTGACAGGGTTGAGTGTTTGAATAGAATTACTATTATATGATATTGGAATTATTCCCAAGAGACGCACAGAATAAAATAGAAGCTATTGCTGAGTTAAATAAAAAAATAAGATGTTGTGAAAAATGTAGATTGCATGAAACAAGGAAAAATGCCTTATGTGGTGAAGGAAATACAGATTCAAGAATGATGCTCATTGCTCAAGCACCCGGAGAAAAGGAAGATTTGGCTGGCAAAATGTTTATCGGGCCGTCCGGAAAAAAGTTTGATGAACTACTCCTTAAGGTGAATATCAGTCGTAATGAGATATATATAACAAATCTCATAAAGTGTAAGCTTCCTAAAAATAGAAAACCAAAACAGGATGAGATCCAAACCTGCAGTGAGTATTTGAACAAAGAAATAATCCTGATAGAGCCTGAGGTGATAGTACCACTTGGTTATCACGCCACGAGATATATCTTTCAAAAATTTGGTATTGATTTAAATTCATCTAAAGTTTTTGGCAAGTTTTATTATGCACAAGAGAAAAAAATCTTTCCAGTACAGCATCCTGCTGCACTTTGCTATGGTGATTCTTTGTTAGAGGAGATGACAAAAAATTATAAAAAACTTAAGGTTTTAATGTCTGAATGTAAATGGTATCCCTGCTGCCCTTTGAAAAGATATTATGAGATAGGGAAATTGGATAAAAAATGGGTCGAGCTTTATTGCAGGGGTGATTGGGAAAGTTGTGTCAGGTATCACATGGAAGAAAGAGGAGAGCCGCATCCAGATTGGATGTTGCCTGATGGAAGTAT
>JAGMEL010000356.1 GCA_023128195.1 Caldifarciminota bacterium
TATGATATTACCTATCTTTCAGAACACTCAAATGGTCTTTTTATTATGGCTTATGATTTTCACTGGAGCGGTGCATCAATTGCCGGACCTGTATCACCTTGTGTTCCTTCTTCATTCTGGGGACAGTACTGTGCTGCTAAATCCATTGGTACGTATAAGGATTATGGAGTATGCGGTTCAAAGATTATTCTTGGTTTGCCTTATTATGGTTATGATTGGCCTACTGTTTCTGAAGACAAAGGAAGTTCAACTACTGGTTCAGGTTCTGCAGTTATCTACTACTATGCATTTCAAAATGCAAATATACACGGTAGGTTGTGGGATGAATATTCTTTAACCCCCTGGTATAAATACTATTCAACCCAGTGGCACCAATGCTGGTATGATGATTCTGTATCACATGATATTAAATACAGTATGGTTAATGATTCTTTGCTTCAGGGTGCAGGATCCTGGGCATTGGGTTATGACCGTGATTATGACCATTTGTGGAACACCATTAGAAGAAATTTCTGGGATTCAACAGGTATTGTAGAACACGAGTATGAATTATCCGTTAATATCGAAACAATCAAATCGATTTTTACTCATGAATTAAACCTATCTATACTACACTCTACTAATTCCTATGACATATCTGTGTATGACATTACAGGAACAAGGTTAATCCATCTGAAAACAAAAGGGCAGGAAACTATTACAATTGGTAAAAAATTAAAATCCGGAGTGTATTTTTTAATAATAGAAAACAAAAATAGAGTTTTAAAAAAGAAGATTGTAAAAATAAAAATGTAGTTTTCCTGTAGTAAATCATCTCATATGTCATTGCGAGGTCATCGAAGATGACCGTGGCAATCTATAATTTATTGAGGAGATTACTTCGTCCACCAAAGATGTGGTGGACTCGTAATGACAAAAACTTGTTTCATCCTTGACAACTTATGATTCACCAGTATAATATTAATAGAGGTGATTATGAAATCTATAAAGTTTTCCTGCATTTTAATGTTGTTATTTTTCTCAATGATTTTTGCTCTTGAATCTGCAAAAGCGAATTTTGAACAATTACCAAAATTAAGGGGTGATGAACCATTGCCTGCTGGTCGTCCGATTCCTTATAATGGTGTGAGACAATATCTTCCTGGTGCGGACTCAATAATCGGATACACTTCGTATGAACTTCAGAGAAGCGGTAGTTTTGGTCAGAGGATTATGGTTGATGATTTTGGTCAGGCACATATTGATTGGATGTGGAGTGATTATCCAAACCAAGACGAGCGTCTTTGTACCTGGAATGCGCGGTTTGATAACGGCTCATATTATGGTATGGTTCCAGCATCTCCTTCATGGAGTGGTTATGTGCAGCTTGATATAACAAGAGATGTAAATCCAGATAGTCAAAGGACGGTTATTGCCTACCATTATAATGCTGGGGCTGGTACAATGCCCTGGATTGACATAGATCAAGGCAATCTATGGGGTGTTTTGCCAAATGATCCTAAAGGTCCTGAAGTTGCCGATCATGTATGGCTTGTTATCTGTGTTGCCAGCAATAATAATATCATTATGGTGACTGGTGATAGTTATACTAGTAGTAGTATGCATCACCTTTATCTAACGACTGATCAAGGTGTGACCTGGTCTACTTCCGTGGATTTTGATTCCTGTACAACCGTATCACAATCTCTCCGTGGTTCACGTAACCCTGGTTCACAAAAGGTTGTCCATGTCTGGACACAAACTATGGATTTGAGCACAGTTTCTCAGTGGTGTATGGATGTCTATTATGAGCTTTCTACTGATAATGGTGCTAACTGGGGTAGCCCGGTCAATATCACCAATTATACACCTCCTGCCAGTATGAATATCGGTGATTCAGCGATCTGGGCATTCAATAATACGATCGCAGTATTTGATACGAGCGACAATCTCCATATTGCCTGGGGAGGTCATTTAGCATGGGTAAGCGCAGGTGATACTCTGTATGGAGGCGACCGAGCAAAGATCTTCCATTGGAGTGAAGCAACAGGTACGATCAGTACAGTGAGTAGCCCAAGTACCTATTATACTGAGCCTAATGGTTTCTGGCTTGAGCCCTGGGTAAATGGTGCTCCGTATTATCATTCAGGTGCGGCTGGTTCCTGGAGAACGATGTGCGATGAGCCCCAGCTTGTTGTTGATCCAACAAACAACGACCTCTATTGCCTGTGGCATGGTAATGATGACTCTACTGATGTTGCCCTGAATAACTATATTAATGGTGAGCTTTATGGTGCCTATTCAAATGATAATGGTTTAACCTGGACAGACTATGTTAATCTGACCAATACCCGGACTCCTGGTGCAGGTCCTGGTGATTGTTTTGATGAGGATTATATGACTGCATGCCCTTTTTTAATAAACGATTCGCTCTTTATTACTTATATTGAAGATAAAGATGCTTGTGCGTTTGCCCATGCTGGTGAAATGACTGATAATCCTGTTCACTGTTGGGTTTTTAATAAGAATTTGATTACAGGGATTACTGAGGAAAATGCGTTAGGGTCTGAATACGCTAATCCAGCGCTTGAGGTTTATCCAAATCCCTTCACAAAGACAACAGAAATCAGATGGCAGATACCAGATATTCAGATGCAAGAGACAGGAAGTAAGAAGCAAGATGTTTCTTTGAAAATTTATGATGTTAGTGGAAGATTAGTAAAATCATTTTTACTTCCTACTTTTAACTTTTCACTTCCCACTTCAATAATGTGGCACGGTGATGACAACTCTGGCTGTAAGCTTGCTCCTGGTGTTTATTTTGTGCGGCTGGAGACAGATAACCACACAGAGGTAAAAAAGGCGATTTTACTGAGGTAAATCGACAGCGTAATTAACATATTGACTTAAGACATTTTTTGAATATTATCTAAACATGACAGAGAAGAAAATGGTTTTTAGCGGTATTCAACCTTCTGGAAGATTGCATATTGGAAATTATGTCGGTGCAATGAAAAATATGATTGCACTCCAGGATGAATATTTTTGTATCTATGGAATTGTTGATTACCATGCAATGACTGTGCGTTTTGACCCAAAGGAAATGGAGATGAGTATATTCAGTGCCGCGGTCGATTATATAGCTGCAGGCATTGACCCTGAGAAAAGTGTATTGATGTTACAATCAACTGTTTCAGAACATACTGAACTTGCATGGATATTAAATACAATAACGCCAATTTCATGGCTTTCAAGGGTTCCTACTTTTAAAGAGAAAAGCAAGGAAAATCCCGACTATGTGCATATGGGGTTATTCGATTATCCAGCACTTATGGCAGCAGATATTATTCTTTATAAGGCACATGTCGTACCAGTTGGTGACGATCAGGTTGCACACCTGGAATTAACACGGGAAATTGTCAGAAGATTCAATTCATATTTTGGACAGACTTTCCCAGAACCAGAGGCAAAACTCGGCGAGATTTCACGTATCTTAGGGCTTGATGGTGTAAATAAAATGAGTAAGAGCCTTGGTAATTGTATATATCTTGATGAAACTAAAGAAGAAATATGGAAGAAACTTTCAACTGCGGTCACTGATACAAACAGAAAAAAAAGAAACGATCCGGGAAACCCTGATATTTGTAATATCTTTACTATGCACAAAGCATTTTCTAAACAAGAAGATATAGAACATTGCGCACATGGATGCCGCACTGCAGGAATTGGATGTCTTGATTGCAAAAAAATCCTTCTGGATAATATGTATAAGGAATTAGAACCTATTCAAAACAAACAAAAGGAATTGCGCAACAAAAAAGATTATATTTACGAAGTATTAAGGGATGGTAAGAAAAGAGCAAAACAAATTGCCCAAAAAACAATGGATGAAGTCTACGAGAAAATAGGTATTGATTCATACCACAAATAACGCAGTATCGTTCCGCCATTAATAATGGCGGAACTCGCAGTATCATTCTGACCGCTGGTCAGAATTTGCAGTATCACCCGCCTTTCCTACAGAATCAGCACGACTATCTCGAGTAGAAAATGGACTGGCGGCTTCGCAGGATCGTCTTCCGACTCGCCAAAAAATATATAGCGAATTCCGACGTTAGTCGGAATGATACTGCGTTTCCTGTTTACCCCGTTAAATAATATTTAAGTTAAACAAATAATTTTATCTCTATGCATGTATTTAACGGGGCAAGTGAAATGATACTGCGAGTCCTGACATTAGTCAGGACGGTACTGCGTTATCTAATAGGGTTTCACCTCATCATCATACAAAGAGGCAGCAACTGACTGCCCCATTAATTCAATCGAAACGACGAGTCTTCTTTTTTTAGAATCTTCCTTGACAAATATGCCAATTGCTCCAGCCAATGGTCCAGAAATCACCTGAACCTTTGAACCAACCTGGAGATAGGATAGCGGATAAATATTTCTGTCACCATTAACAAAGATTCTAATCGATTCTATATCTTCATCGGGCACCGGCATTGGTCTTTCATTGCCACATATTCGCACCAAACCTGGAGTTCTAAAGACCTTCATCCAATTCCCCCTGGCTTGATTCAACTCAACAAAAAGATAGTTTGGGAATAGAGGCCTTTTTATCAATATTTTTCTATCCCTGCGTCTACTCGGCACAATGACCTTAGGTAGAAAAGTACCAATGCCTTTGTCTCTAAGAAGCTTATCTACAACCCTTTCGTGATTAGGTCGTGTATATGCTGCATACCAACTCATAATTTCATCCTTTGTATGTTGATTATAATTATTATTTACCGACTGTCAAGAACACAACCATATAATTATTTCAAATAACCGTGGGCTCGGTACCAGTCAACCGTCTCTTTCATACCCTGTTTAAGCATATATTTAGGAGTGAAATTAAAATCGCCTCTTAATTTTTCATTACTGCACAACCAGTATTTCCTTGCCATTTCTCTAACTTTATCCCGCCAGATAAGTCTTTTTTGCCGGTGTAAAAATACATCGTTTAATAAACCGTAAAACAGAGCCATTGTTTCTGGAATATATACTTTAAGATTATTTATACCCAATATATTTGTTAACTCGTTTAATAGTTCTTTATATGAATAACAATTACCATCATTAATAAAATAGATCTGGTTATTAAATTTATTCGCCCTGATTAGTATAATTATCAGTTCCACTAAATCAGTAATAAAAATAAGGTTAATGTATTTTTCTCCAAAACCAATAACTGGACAAATGCCCCGATTCAATAATTTGATATATTTTAATATTTCCATGTCGTACGGCCCATATACAGAAACAGGTCTGAGGATTGTATAATTTATTCCGCTGTTCATAACTATATCCTCGGCAAGTTTTTTGGTCATGCCGTAAAACGAAACTGGATTTGGCTGATCGCTTTCCTTAACAGGTTTTTTTTCACAACCAGGACCACAAACAGCATGGGAACTCAAATATAAAATTTTCTTTATCTTTTTTTTATTCATTGCCTTGATTAGATTTGCTGTTCCCGTAGTATTTGTCCGGTAATATTCAATAAAATTTTTCCCTATTGTACGTGCTGCACAGTGGACAACAGTATCTACACCATTTAATGCCTGTTCAATCCCTTCATTTTTCTCTAACTCACCATAGGTAATTTCGATCTTTGAATTTTTCTTAAATAACTCTATATTAGACGTTCTCCGAACGAGTATTCTTATCTTCTGGAATCTTATAAGTACAGGAATAAGATTTTTACCAATGAAACCGGTTGCTCCGGTTATGAGTGCGGTTCCAACCATATCTCAGGGATAGATATAAACTATCGCCAGTATAGATGGATTAGAAAGAATACGAAAAAGAAAACTTGCGATTTGTTGTTGGAAAATCGTATATTGACTGATCAATTCCTACATCAATGGAAAACCCACCGGCTTTTATACCACCACCAAAGGTGAACCCCTGTCTCTTACCTTCTTTATCATAGAAATATCCACCCCGTAGTTTAATAAAATCATAATATTCAATTTCTAATCCAACGGATTTCCATGCTTCTTCAAACTCATATTGTAAATTCTCAAAAAATGAATTATCTTCCTGGGCAAACATACCAACAAGGATCTTTGTTACATCACTAATCAGGGCAACACGTATCACCTGTGAATTCACCGGCTCTAATTTCAACCCCAGTCTGAGGGTATAGGGCAGCGGATCCGATGAACCACTTTCCGTATAACTTATGTCCGGCCCGATATTCTGAAGCGCCCCAGCAACCGATAAAAACCGGAAAGGCTTATATAATACACCCGTATCAAAGGCATAGGTTATACCCGTACCACCCTGCTCAATACCTAATCCCGGCATCCTCTCCCATACCCAGTCCGGCACAAGAAACGAATAGATTAACTTCCAACCTAACCCCAACCCGGTCTTAGAATTCAACTTAAACCCATAATTTAACCC
>JAGMEL010000357.1 GCA_023128195.1 Caldifarciminota bacterium
CCATAATATTGTAATTCCGAAGACACGCATCCTGACGCGCATTAGTCAATTCAAAAAGAACAATCACATCTATGGTACTATTTGCTTTATCAGAAGCGATTAGATTTATTTCGCTTGTGTAATTCACATTTGATAGCCCCCACCAACCCAAACTGCGAGTATAAAATCCATCTTCATATTTAAAACCTTCGTAGTTGGCATGGGTATTAATTTCAGTTTCATGGTCCGCTATACCTTCTCCAACAAGGCTAATCGAAGAACTCACCTCTAGCCCTGCCACTACTCCCGCAAGGAAAAGGAGTAGCGACAAGACAAAGAGGAAACGAAAAATTAGCTTGAACTTTTGTGTCATACATATAAGTTAGTGGTGGAGTATATAATGATTAATGGTTTATAGCAGAAATGTTAGCGAAGCTCAATATCTCATGTTGCTTTCTTCACAATCAAATTCTATTCCCTGCAGCCGTTTTGGTATTTGTACCATTGTCATTCAAATCACCGGTGACACCCGAATCTTGGAGATCATTATTAGTTACTAGGTTCTTATCACAATTGCTATCTGCGATATTGATTCCATATCTATGCGTCTGGACTGTCCCTTCTTTCCTTATTGTATTTCCCTGCAGATTATTAGAATCGCAATCAGCATGGATTTGAATACCATCATATGAAACACTCCCCCCTGCGGCTCCTTGTCCATTGTCATGTATAATATTGCTCAGAACTCCATTATGATGGCTTTCAAGATATAGATATATTCCATTGAACCCATTTTCCTGGATGGTGTTTCCAATCACAACATTGTATGACGCTTTGGAAATTTCGATACCCTCTTTCGTATTACCTGAACACGAATTGCCCGAAACTGTTGCCCTTTCAGTAAGAGATTTGAGTGCAATTCCATTCGACCCGTTACCATCGCAAGTATTTCCTGTTATCGTGCACTTCAAAGAACCATCAAGCCAAATACCATGATAGAACACGTTATCATTAAAGGTGTTTCCACTTACGGTGTTATTATCTGAATGTGCCACCATGTGTATTCCACTAGAATGATTTTTTTCACCTGTATTCCCTGTTATTGTATTTCCTTTTGAGGTATATAGATAAATGCTATCACTTCCATTTTCATTTAATGTATTTCCCGAAACGGTATTATTATCTGCATTTCTTAAATAGATTCCGTATACTCCATTGCTCAAGTTGCTGCAGCCTATTACTTCATTTCTTTCTGAGCTCCACAAATTTATTCCATTCCTTTTACAGTTACTTATCCATACATTACGTATTTTAGAGTAGGAAACATCATTAAGCAATACACCATTCCGTTTCAAATTATTTTCATCATCTTCCACATATGATGTTTCGCCATTCAGATACATGCTCTCGACTAGAATTGCACTTGAATCTTCAATCTCAATTAAATTAGAAGAAATCCCCGTTCCTAGATGCAATTCAGTTCCCTTTCCCTGTCCCTGTATCTTGATATTTGATTTTGATGTTATCTTAAGCGGTTTATCCTCAGTCGATCCTTCAAAGTTTCCCTCGAGCAAAGTAATACTACCGCCATTTGAAGGTAATTTAGGTATAATAATCCGTGTAATAAAATCAAGTGCATCTTCTTTTGGTGCAACGTAATCAGCTCTGTCTT
>JAGMEL010000358.1 GCA_023128195.1 Caldifarciminota bacterium
ACCTTTTTAAACCACGCCTCATGATTTTGATGTGCCACAAGCAATCTCAAACAGGCAGTGAACAGTCTGCTGTAATCGACTTTTTTGCCGTTATCTTTCAGAAACATAAGTAGTGAATCACCTCTTTTTTCGCCCTCTTTATCTTTCTCAATTGAGCTGGTCAGTTCCGGTGAAAACAAAGTGAGCTCTTCAAATATCTTACCTAAATCTTGTGGTGTTTCTTTAAATGCTTGCATGATCAATTGATGGCTTTCTTGAAGAGCCTTTTTAAAACTTTCTTCTTTGTCATCCAATCTTAAATCGTACAAATCCACCAGATTTCTAAACATCTCCTGTTCTGATGAATTCCAAAATATGTCCTGTACTGAAATGACAAAATCTATTGATTCCAACGGGTTATTTAATAAATAATCAACAATTGAAAAACGGTATGGATCACATATTGTATAATCACTTCTAAATGTAATATCTTTTGTAGTAAGACCAAGATATGATAAACTCGAATCAAGATACGCAAACCAGGATTGCGCCACCAGCAGTAATATCAACATAATCTATTATAATAATCCTCCGGCATAAATCAAGCTTGACTTATTTTATAATGTTATTATACTATGACAGGAGGTAGCTATGAAAAGATTGATTGTTTTTCTTGTTTTCAACGTTTTACTTTTTGGTGGTATATTAAAAGATAATGGACTACCTGGTATAGATATCGAAACTGCCGGTGAAAACATGCGATTCATTACTGAGCCGTCGGGTAAATCTATCACGCCTGATATTCAAACCAAATACTTTAATGACTCAAGGGCTGAAGTCCTATGGGTTGATAGATTTCACCAGAATGCGATTGCCACCCATGTCTCGATCTCGGGTAATGGAATGTGGATACAGGCAGGCTGGTATCTGAACAATGAAAGAACGAACCTCTACAGGACATTAGGCACAAATACACCAGACTGGTCATACCCAATGTCCAATGCCACGTGGTATGTCCCGGTTGATGTTTCCTTTACCGGAGACGGCATAGCTGTTGCCGGTACTGGTGAACCGTTCTACAGTTTCAGTTCTGCTTCACCAGCTCCAACATGGTCATATAATCTTCCTGGTGGATTTGAAGTCGCAACGAGCTCGCAGGGTCCAACAGTAGTAGTAAGCGATGATGGGACAATCTATGGAGTGCTTGGTCGTTCAGGGAGTGAAGGTAAGTTGTTTATTCTAAATGCCTCAGGCGACACGATTCGCACAATTTCCTTTGATCAAAATACTGGTATTTATGGTCTTGACTGTAGTAATGATTGCTCTGTGTTCTGCATCTCAACATACGATGTGATTTATGTTTTTGATATTGACGGCACAAGACGCGACTCGATATACCACTATGGTCAAACAGTAGCCAGGATTTCTGGCGATGGTCAATATCTTGTAAAAGGCGGTTTCAATTACTCTGTATATTTTTACCGCTGGAACGGCAGTTCATACAATCAAATCTGGCAGCATTATACAGGCCACCCATGGGTAACTGCAATTGCCATCTCTGACGACGGTTCAACCATTATGGCAGGAACATACCAGTACAGTCCGAGCAGAACTGGTAAAGTATTAATGTACGATTCCTCCTCGGCAACACCTCTATGGCAGTATAGTCAATATGGTGATTATGTTGCTTCGTGTGCCTTAAGTGCTGACGGTTCAAGAGGAGTAGCAGGCTCCTGGGGACAATACAATGGAACCTTTGGCGATGTTGTTACTGTCTTTGATAAAACCTCTTCTACACCAATATTACAGATTCTTGATGATATTGATGAACCGGGCTCAATATTTAGCGTTGATATATCAGCCGACGGTTCATTCATTACTGCAGGCGGTAAGGCAGTCCATGCCCGTGAATTTGGGAACGGTGGCGAGGTATATGCGATTCGGATGCTTGATTCATTTGCCAATGATGTGGGCATTGAGGCAATTAATACACCGGGCTCTTTTTTGGAGGTTGGACAAACATTTACTCCCCAGGCAATTGTAAAAAATTACGGAACAGAGGTAGCGAGTTTCAACACAATATGCAATATCTTTGATTCGCTTTATCAATTGATTTATGTTGATACAATTTCTATAAGTAATCTAACCCCAGGCTCTGCCGAGACCGTAGATTTTTCGCCAAACTGGACTGTACCGTCATACGGTACGTATGAAACAGTAGTTTTTACATCACTCCCAGGTGATGAATTTCCTTTTAATGACACTCTCACTAAAGCAAGTATATGTTATCATGATGGTGCTGTATCACACATTCATTATCCATTTGCTGAATTGACCTTGAATTATACAAATTCACCACGAGCAGATATTACTAACCGAGGAAGCTATACAGAAAACATCCCGGTCACTTGCGAAATTTACGATCAATTAAATGCACTCGTATATACTGGCACGGGCCAGGCATACCTGAATCCCCTACAGACTGCAACAATTAATCTCACCCCGAGCTGGACACCAGCTGATACCGGCGTGTACACATCGTATATCTTTACCCAGGTTGGTGATGATTATTTTCCTTCAAATGATACAATGACAACTGCAACCAATATTACTACTGAGATACTGTATGACGATGGATTTCGTGATGTATACGGATATGTATCAAGCAATTTCCACGACAATAAGTTTGCTGAAAAAATGCTTCCATGTCTTGCATCACCATATTACATTACACAGGCAAGATTCTATGTGAGTAGCACTGATCCAATTATAATGTCTCTAAATAGTGATTCTTCAGGATTACCAGGACTTGGTCCTACTTATTATATTGCTCCAGCTGAAACTCTTTATTCAGGAGGAGCAGGTTGGGCAGTTAAGGAATTCATGCCGGCACTTCAAATGACCGATACTAATCCATTCTGGATGGTCATTCACTGGATTTCAAGTTCTCCTAATGCACCTTATATTGGAATGGACAATACCAGCCCTTTAGACAATTTATCTTACTGGTACTGGACAGACCCCTCAAATCCTGGTTGGCATCTATGGTCCTATGATTTTATGATGAGGGTCTATACAACGGCTGAGGTGGGAATACAAGAGGAAAACAATGAAGCCATAACAAAACTGATTATGCACACGCTGTCACCCAATCCCTTCAATAAAAATGTCTCAATTGTCTTTACAATACCCAGAAAAGGGCTATTAAAACTAAAAGTGTACGATATAAGCGGCAGGATGGTTTCAACAATAACCGAGTCAATCAAAGAACCGGGTGAATATCAGATAATTTGGAATGGAATAGATAATAAAGGAAGAAAATTGAGTTCTGGCATATACTTTTTAAAAGCAAATTATGAACAGAAATCGCTTACCAAAAAACTGATTTTTATTGACTGACAAGCATAACGTAGTTATCTTATAATCAGGTTTTTATTTCGATTCCCAGAGGATGCGATTATTTTACCATTCTGGACTAAGGGTTAGATAATATTTCCAGTCATCAGTAAAGTCTCTAAAATTATACGCACGGGCAACATCGAATTTAAATATAATGTACAGAAAATTGAATCTCAATCCTGCGCCGATACCCATTTTGAGATCCTGGAGATGAAACCCCCCATCAGTTCCATAAATCTCAAAGGTATCTGTATAGACACCGCCAAAATCAGTAAAGAAAACACCGCGAATATCTTTTAATTCTATAGGTAATGGAAAAGAAATTTTTAAACGGTCGATAAACGGAAAACGGTATTCGAAATTAAGAAAACCCAATTTTGAACCGTTATATTCATAATAATCATAGCCGTGAAGCGTATATGCACCACCCATGGACCAGCGATCAGGATTCCTGCCATAGCTTCCTGCCAGCACCAATCTTGCTGCAAAACTCGCCCGGGGCGATAACGAGAAGTATCTTCTATAATCTAATACACTACTTCTTGTTTCAAAATCACTAAACAGGGTCGCATAACATTTAATTCTTACCCGGCGCCCATTATGAGGACCAACACGACCCCATCTAATATTATCAAAGACAAAACCGAGGCTCGGGTAAAATATATTGTGACTTCTTTTCAGATCAGTAGCAGAATAATAGGTAGGGAAATAATCTAACCATTGTGTTTCATACAGTTTGTAGGCATATGCACCTAATTCTACCCTGAAAAATCGGTTAAATGGATACTGCACAACACCACCACCACCTAAATACCGCCATACGATTAAATCATTATATTCACGAAAGTAGTTCAGGTATTGAAATAATGAAAACCCATAATCTGTTCTCTTTTTAAGGTACCAGTAATTAATAAATATATCAGAGTTCAATAAATTACCGTACAGATTCGAACTAAATTGAATAAGGTGGTTACCTAAAATATCGCTTATCCCAATCTGGCCAAGTCCTGAAAATCCTAATGCCGAATAATAAGCAGCGCTCGCTATAAAATAATCAAAACTAAATTTCGGCTTGTACTTTTTGATTCTTTCTTTATCCAGTTCCACCTCTGCGTAGGCAAAGTCACTAATCATTTCTTCAGGTGTATCACTATCAACCATTTTAGTCAACGGATTCTTAACCACGCAGACATCGTAGCCATAATCATTAAAGTATGAAAATGCGATCTTGTCACCATTAGCTGAAATTGTGGGGTAATATATACCGGTCAGAATATCTGTCTTTTTGGCAATCTTTGCACTGTCGTTTGAATACCAGTAAAGGTTGTATGCAGTATCATAATCAGCAACAAAGAATATATCACACTCTGGATCAAAAAATGGTGATGCCACATAACTGGTGCGCGGGATCAACCGCTCAATATTACGTCCTCCATATAGAAAAACTGCATAACTGCCATAGTAATATTCTTCATTGGAATCCGGGCGGTCCGACACAAATGCAATCAAACCATCTGAAGAAAAACTGGGATATTTATCAGTATAAATATCATCGGTAATATTCTCAATAATCCCGGATTCAATATCCAGAATATAAATGTCTAAGTAACCATCTTCTAAGCCCGAAAAAACAATCTTATCTCCATCCGGAGAAAATTTTGGTGAGTAAATTCCATTCAGATTGAATTTAAGTCTTTTGTATACCTTGCCGTCCCGTGCATTCAAAATCATCAAGACATCTTCGCCTCTTGATTTTGCTGCAAAGGTAATATATTTATCATCAGGTGACCACGAAAGTCCTCCCCGGTAAAGATGCAGACCCTCGTATCCTGGAGAATACGCAGCCTTCACCACTTTTTTAATCAATTGACCATCAATACTCGATATTATTATCAACTCGGCAACGCCCGACCGGTCGCTGATAAATGCAATCTTATCACCTTTGGATGAAATTGCAGTGGATGTGTTATAGAAAGAATTTGTTTTTTTATGATTATAGACCACACGCGCAAATTTGTCAAAATTATCGTGCAAGCCAATCTTCGGCCAATATTTCATTTGATAGTATTTGATAAACTGGTCGCTAAAATCGTCAATACCTACGCCAAAAAGAGTAATAAAGGTTGTTTCAAGATTTTTTTTTGCTTTTACAAGATGTACAAACTCGGCAACCTTTTTCTGCCCATATTTATCTGCAATATAATTATAAAATGCCTGGCCTTCTTTATATATTACATAACCGCCATAATTTTCCAGAATAGAAAGAGGGATTACATTGTTGTTCATAACCAAATCTCTCATAAAGATATCCGCACCCAAATCCCATCCTAAGGACATAAACTCACAATGACCTTCCATAACCCAGAGCGGGATTGAATAAAATATATCACCAGAAAACAGAGCTCCCATTTTTGTTGAAAAGAATATCGTAAATTGAAAGATATGCGTAAGCTCGTGGACGAGAACATGCCGGAATTCTTCATAATCACCATTAAAAGGAACAACCATACGATTTTTGAGAATCTCGGTAAAACCTCCCACTGCCTCATCAATCAACTCCAGTGTAATGTTAGTTTGAGAAAAATCATTAGGACAATTATAGATAACTGCTGGTATGGTAAAATCAACCTCAATACCAAGATCCTCACTGAGCATTGCGTAAGCATCCTCAAGTATTTCTTCCGCAAATGCAGCGATGTCTTCGCCACCTTGAGATAAGTATATATTAAAATGTTCGGTCTCCAGAACCTGAAAGTCAAAATCCTTATATTGAATTTTGTTTTGCCCAAAATACTGAGTAAAAATAATTAAACTAATAATCGTTATATTCATCATAATTAATTATAGCTATCTTGGTTATGGAGTCAATATAAATATTTCTGGACATTACCAGAAATATTTATATACTAATACAATGCACGTTTTTATCAGTGACGCACACATACGAACCGATACAAGTTACAGAGCCCGAAGGTTAATAAAATTTCTGCGTAACATAAGTTCGGAGATGACAGATCTTTATATTTTAGGTGACCTGTTTGAATTCTGGTTTGAATATAAAATAGTCTTTCCAAAAGACTATTTTAAGACACTTGCCACACTATACAATCTGATTCAAGATGGTAAACGCGTTCATTATATTATGGGAAATCACGAAGTCATGATTGGAAGCTTTTTGAAAAATTTCGGATTCATTGTACATCCTGGGCATGCTACTCTTGATATTGATGGCAAAACTGTTTTTCTGGCACACGGTAATAAACTTGACAAAAGACTCTGGACAAGCTTATGGAAAAGCCTTTTGACATCAAAATTGAATCATGCACTTTATAGTATTATTCACCCGGATGCCGGTGTTTTCCTTGCCCAGGGGATTGCCTATCTTTCAAGAAAGCAGCGGCGCAACCCCCATTTGGCTAATATGTTTGAGAATTATGCGCAATCGAAATTGGATGATGTTGACATTGTTATCCTCGCCCATACGCACATTCCTGTCTTTAAAAAATATCCAAATAACAAGTATTATCTAAATACCGGAGATTGGATCGAACACTTCTCCTATGGGGTGATTGATAAAGGTAAGGTATCACTACAATATTATAGACCATAATATAATCGCAGGATCGCCTCGTTTTCTCAAAACGGGCTTGCAGTATTGTTCCAATACTTGGAACTTGCAGTATCATCCCAAATAAATTTGGGATTCGCAGTATCGTCCCTTTGGGACTTGCTGAAAATAATATTTTTGCGAGCCCTGTTAAATATAAGAATTCTTGTATCTTTAACCAAAATAATTTAGTTGTTAAACTTATCTCCTTTGTATATCATAAATCCTTTTTTTATTTAACGGGGCGAGCGAAGCGATCCTACGTCTCCTGCGAATGAAATGATACTGCGAGCGAAGCGATACTGCGTTTTAAGTAAATGTTTTTTTTACTCGGTACCAGAACGATGTTGTTGATTTAATCTCTTTCAAATTTTTTAAAACCGCATCCCTGCCGACCTGTACTAATTCCTCAATTGGCGAAAAGTCTGCCCAATGAAATTCACTTATATCCGGGGTTAATACCAAATCGGCAAGATCAAGAATCTTCTGATCGAGATAATATCTCACAAAAGACTGGGCACGTTGATTTATCCGAAAACCTGTATCTGGTTCTTCGCTGAATTCAGGTCGATCACCAAGATAAGAAGCCAGGACTATTTTAGCACCAAGGTTCTTTACTATCTCCACTGGTATATTATCTATTACACCGCCATCAACAAGAGTTTTTTCACCTTTACCAAAAGGGGGAAATATACCGGGGATTGCACAACTTGACCAGACTGCCTCATTAATCGGTCCTGATGTAAATATAATTTCCTCACCTGACTGAATATCTAAGGCATTACACGAGAAAGGAATCTTAAAATCGCAAAAGGTTTTGTTACTGAAGAGATCT
>JAGMEL010000359.1 GCA_023128195.1 Caldifarciminota bacterium
AGTGAATCAGGATAATCAAGTACTATATCACAAGAGGTTTGAAACGGATTAGGATTCGAATAGGGCAGCGCAAAATTTTCTATAACAATCCGGGCAATATTACTCAGGTTCCCTGTATTTTCATATTTGTCTTCAGGATAGACTGCATAATAATATTCTCCCCTTAACTTGTTAAATATATAAATGGTAGTATCTGCACAATACTGTCTCAAATATCTACTGTTTCTTAAATTGAGAATTTCAATATCATCAATATAACAACCACCCCTATTTATAGATTCATTAGTATGATAAGATATTTTCAATCTATAATTGCCAGGCGGTATAATCACCCGGCGCTCCTGCCATCCATTTGACCTGCCATAATGAACATCCTTAAATGGTCCGTATTCAATAATCAAGGAATCATTTATATCCTCAGTATTATAGTAAAGATAAAAATGCAATAAACCAAAATCTTCAATGAATAGTAGTTCCTGTGTTTCAACCCAGTTTTGAAGATTACTCGCATTCCCTGAAAAAAACGAATAATTACCCGAGTAAACATTATTCCCTGATAAAGTGAAACCATTAACATTCCATTTATCTGTGTTTTCGCATTGATCTTCAAATATAAGTATAGTATCTTCTGCTTCTATTACACTGTACGTTACTAGAGCAAGGTCATACGATTTATGCCAGGACAAGCGAAAATCATTATCCTTGCCTATATTCCCTTTTGTAATCTGTACGGGCGTCGGTCTAATATCATCTTCTCCATAAAACCAATTCAAAAACTGCAACCACAGAGACCGGGTCCAGGTAAGACTGACATAATAATTTAAGAGCTGTTTAAAGAACCGATAATCTGGAGGAAACCAGATTGTTAAACCTGTAGTCCTTGAAAAATCGTCTCCCCAGTAATTTGATTTTACAATTGTGTTATTATAGGCATTCACCAATTGTTCGATTTCAGTATCTGATATTATTCCATTTAAACCCGTAATAAAATCTCCCATATCTACATATTCGTTATCCGGGTTTGGAATAAGTCCCATTGCAGGTATTGTCTGGACATTTTCTCTTAGATCAATGATTGATTGACTTGGAGAATTTATTATTAAAGAACTTATTAGTATGCTACTACATTCTTTTAATTTATTTAACTTTTCTAAATTTATTGCTGAATAGACGACTGGCTGAATATTAGTATAATTTGCTACATTGATGTCAACTATGCTTTTTGCCAATTCTTTTTCATTGATTCCCGGATTCTCACACAACTCCTCAAATATTCTATCATAACGAAATCCCTGTAATGGACATATGGTTTGAGATGCTAAGAATATCTTAGCATAATCCTTTATTTCAAATGCGACCTCAATTTGTTGCATTAAACAGGCATCAAAAGCAAAAAGGTTTATTTTTTCACCAGTATAATTATATGCAGTACTTATCGCCTTTTTAAAATCACCATTAGAAATACTCAGTTGATTACCACTTGACCAATCACTACCAAAAGACCTTCTGGGCATGAGTGTCCAACCTGTGCCATGGTCCCATAAAATAACAAAATACTTATCTGCCGGGTAAGTGCGAATACCCCATTCCAAAAAATCAGCAAGGATCTGCCAATCGCACATATCAGTGATTCCCAAATCTTGCAGTTCATAAGAAGTGCCATTACCTATAAGCAATCTGCGCGCACCAATATAAGGTTTATCGACCTGTACAAGAATAGTCACGTCATCATTTGAACCGATTGCTTCCATCTCGACTAAATCAGAATCAGCCCACTGGGCAAGGCCATTATCTGCTGCCATATAAACAAGCGCAGTCCATTCACCTGCAAACATGATTAAAGGAAGGATAGACAAAAGAAAAAATCTTCTCATCAATATATTCTATAGAAATTTATATTTAAGTCAACTAACTAATTATTCTAACTTATGGTTAAATAGAATTTCCATTTAAATCTAAGGACAATTTTTATTTACAATTAAAGGTGACATTTTCGCTGTGCAATGACACATTTAAAATTTGACTATTGACATTTAGATATTCGCGATTAAAATTTAATATAATACAAAAGGGGTTAAGAAGGTTTAAAATGGCTCAAAGAGGGCATAGAGGGCTATGAAGGGAAAGGGCGAAGATAATATGTGGGAGCGGGCTTCTGTCCGCGAAAGTCGAGTATGGAAAAACTCTCCCACTATTTTTTAATTTTTGTTAAAAAAGGAGGATTTATGAAAAAAGTAATGGTGGTTTTATTTTTGATTTTTGGGTATTTGACTGCTCAGGATTTTTTAAATGATTACCGAGATAGATATGAGATTGCTTCGCCCCGACAAATCGGGACTCGCAATGAGGGGGTCGTGTTTGATTCATTAAAACAGTTGCCCCCGAGGATGCGGGGGTTTGGAGATGAAGAGTATTTTGAAATGTTTATCAAACCACAAACACGGGATTCCTTAAATGTCCGTTGTGTGGGCAGATGGCCGTTTGGTCCTGGGTTTGAGGTTTATGGTGATACAGTTAATAATATCTTATGTTTTGGTTCTGGGTCAGGGGTTTTAGTCTTTGATATTAATGCCCCTTCAAATCCTGTAAAACTCAGCCAGATTTGTGTAAATGGTTTGATCATGCAGGTGTATCTGAGAGACACTCTATTATTTGTATCGAGTTATGGTAATGGAGTAGAAGTCTTCAATCTTGCAAATCCATCAAGTCCCGTAAAGATATCTCAAATTGATGTGCCGGCAAGGGATTTTTGTTTACAGGATACCTTTGCCTACTGCGTAGCCGAGGACAGTCTAAGGATTATCAATATTGCTGATATTCTGAATCCCTTTCAGGTGGGTGCGTGCATGGACAGTGGGTATGTGGTTTCTGTATCTGGAGACTTTGCATTTACTGGTGGCAGGTGGAAATTATCAGCAATTGATGTTTCAAATCCAGCAAATCCGCAGGTTGTGAACAGTATCCCTGCCTATGTGTATACCTTAACGGTTGACGGCAATCATTGTTATTGTGTTTTAAACACAGATGGGTTTACGATCTACAATATTTCAGATCCGATGAACATCTGGCAGGAATCGCAGCTAAACACAGTAGGTGGTGTAGATATATACAAGTTAGGTTTTTATGTTTATCTGCCTGGTTTTGTGATTGTAGACGTGGGTGATTCGGCAAATCCGTTTGTAGTAGGCGATACGTCATTGCCGGTATACGCCCAGGCAGTCTGGGTAAACAACAACTTTGGTTATGGTTTTGTCGCGAACGATTATGAGGGACTAACCGTGATCAATATCAACGATCCCACAAATCCACAGGTTGATAGTCAATACTATGGTGCGGATAATTCGAGGGATGTCTTTGTGCAGGGAAACTATGCGTATGTGGCGAATTTGAAGAAAGGTTTAAAGATCATTGATATTGGCAATCCTTCAAATCCTTTTGAGGTGGGAGAGTACGATACGATAGGGACTTTTCCTTACTTACAGACAATTTGGACACGAGACACTTTAGTATATATTCCCGTTGAATGGCCTTTTGTTTTTAAGGTTCTAAATGTAAGTGATCCAGGTTTGCCATCACTGTTAGGATATTGTAATATGAAAACAGTAGGAAGCGATATTTTTGTCAAAGATACTTTTGCTTATGTTGTAGGGAGCAATATTTTTCAAACATTCAATGTTTCAATCCCTACAAGCCCTGATTCTTTGCATTCCTATGTGTTACCACACACAACATCCCGGTGTGTATTCATAAAAGACACTTTTGCCTACATTGCCAACGCAGATTCTGGGCTGCGTATCTTGAATGTCTCCAATCCTACGGCACCGTTTGAGGTGGGGTATTTTACGGCATCAGAGCCAGTATATTCGGTATTTGTGAAAGATACCTTAGCTTATCTTGCAGCATTAGGAGCAGGCTTGAGGATTGTTAATGTTGTAGATCCTACAAGCCCACAGGAGATTGGTTATTATATTACAACAGGTTCGGCACGTGATGTAATCGTTAATGATTCCATAGCATATATAGCTGCTGCTGGTCTTAGGGTAATAAACATCAACGATACACAAAACCCTACAGAAGTAGGCTATTATATTACTTCGTATGCACCGCGCAGACTATTTTTTAATGGTACTTATATTTTTGCTGCTTGTTTTGAGAGTGGTATGGATATTTTAAAGTGGGATGATACAGGCATTGAGGAAAATGATAAAAACAGAATAGCATGGACGGATTTTGGTTTTGCCTTAACACCAACAATAACGAAGCGATATTTGAATTTATCTATTCATTTATCGACTTCACAAAATTGTGATATAGTGGTTTATGATGAAGTAGGTAAAGTGGTTGCAGATATAGTTAAAAATAAAAAAATAAAAGGTGAGATAAAGGAAAAGGTAGATTTAAGTAATCTCCCCGCTGGTGTTTATTTTATTATCCTCAAGGTTGAGGATAAGCAGTTAGTAAGAAAGTTTGTTTTGGTTCAATAAATTAAGGAGGAGACATG